>NZ_JBEXRO010000009.1:0-236719 GCF_040613095.1 Streptomyces sp. NPDC006309
GTCCCGACCGGTGTGAAGTTCTTCAACTGGATCGGCACGATGTGGAAGGGCTCACTGTCCTTCGAGACACCGATGCTCTGGGCCACCGGCTTCCTGATCACCTTCACGTTCGGTGGTCTGACCGGTGTCATCCTGGCCTCGCCGCCGATGGACTTCCACGTCTCCGACTCGTACTTCGTGGTGGCGCACTTCCACTACGTGGTCTTCGGTACGGTCGTCTTCGCCATGTTCTCCGGCTTCCACTTCTGGTGGCCGAAGTGGACCGGCAAGATGCTGGACGAGCGCCTGGGCAAGATCACCTTCTGGACGCTGTTCATCGGCTTCCACGGCACCTTCCTGGTCCAGCACTGGCTGGGCGCCGAGGGCATGCCGCGCCGGTACGCCGACTACCTGGCGGCCGACGGCTTCACCGCCCTGAACACGGTCTCGACGATCAGCTCGTTCCTGCTGGGCCTGTCGATCCTGCCGTTCCTCTACAACGTGTGGAAGACGGCCAAGTACGGCAAGCCGGTCAACGTGGACGACCCGTGGGGCTACGGCCGCTCGCTGGAGTGGGCGACCTCCTGCCCGCCCCCGCGGCACAACTTCCTCACCCTGCCGCGGATCCGCAGCGAGTCCCCGGCGTTCGACCTGCACCACCCCGAGATCGCCGCCCTCGAGCAGCTTGAGCACGCCGGCCACGGCACCAGCGCTGTCACGGGCAGCAAGGAGGCCGGCAAGTGAAGATCCAGGGCTGGTTGTTCATCTGGCTGAGCGTCTTCATCCTGATCATGGCCAGCGTGTACGGCGTGTGGTCGAAGGAGCCTGCCGGTACCACCGCGCTCTTCCTGGCCTTCGGCCTGACCGTCATGATCGGCTTCTACCTGGGCTTCACCGCCCGGCGGGTCGACGCGGGCGCCCAGGACGACAAGGAAGCGGACGTCGCGGACGACGCGGGCGAGCTGGGCTTCTTCAGCCCGCACAGCTGGCAGCCGCTCATGCTGGGCGTCGGCGGCGCGTTCGCCTTCCTCGGTGTCGCCGTCGGCTGGTGGCTGCTCTACTTCGCCGCCCCGATCATCATGATCGGCCTGTTCGGCTGGGTGTTCGAGTACTACCGCGGTGAGAACCGCACCCAGTAGCACCCGCCGAGCGCACCGGGAGCCCGGACCCTCCACCACGAGGGCCCGGGCTCCCGTCGTTCGCGCGGCGGGGCGGGTCCGTCCTTTGCCGGAGTGTCGTTCGCTCGTACGGATTACCTGCCGCGCCGGTGAGGTCTCCGCCTCATAGCGTGATCATATGAACCACTCTCCGCGGACCCGCACCGTCGTCAGCTGCACCCTGCTGGTGACCGCCCTCGGCGCGGGCGTCACCGCCTGCGGTTCGGACGGCAACCCCCTGTCGGCCAAGCCGTACGACGCAGCGGGCCTGATCTCCTTCAACGGCCCCACCGGTGCAGAGAAGCGGGCCGATCCGGACAAGCCCCTGGAGGTCACCGCCAACGGTGACGAGGGGCGCATCACCGACGTCACCGCCCAGGACTCCACAGGGCGCTACGTCGCGGGCGAACTCGCCGCCGACGGCAGCCGCTGGCACAGCACCTCCCCCCTGGCCGCCAACGCCCACTACACGGTCTCGGTGAGCACCGAGGACGAGGACGGGGCACCCGGCCGCAAGATCCTCACGTTCGACACCAGCAAGCCCACCAGCAAGAAGCGCCTGAACGTCACCTTCGGGCCGCAGGCGGGCACCTACGGCGTCGGGCAGCCCATCACGGCCCAGCTCGACCACGAGATCAAGGACAAGGCGCAGCGCGCCGTCGTGGAACGCGCCCTGCGGGTGGAGTCCACGCCGGCCGTGCAGGGCGCCTGGTACTGGGTGGACGCCAAGGAACTCCACTACCGCCCCAAGGAGTACTGGCCCACCCACGCCACCGTCCGGGTCCACAGCAACCTGGACGGCATCCGGATCAGCGACCGGCTGTGGGGCGGTGCCTCCAAGCCGCTGAAGATCACCACGGGCGACCGGGTCGAGGCCGTCACGGACGCCTCGTCGCACCAGATGACGGTCTACAAGAACGGTGCGGAGATCAACCAGATCCCCGTCACCACCGGCAAGCCCGGCTACGAGACCCGCAACGGCGTCAAGGTCGTGCTCGGCAAGCAGTACTTCGTACGCATGCGCAGCACCACGGTCGGCATCGCCGAGGGCAGCTCCGACTCCTACGACCTGCCGGTCTACTACGCCACCCGGGTGACCTGGTCCGGCGAGTACGTCCACGCCGCCCCCTGGTCCGTGGGCTCCCAGGGCTCCGCCAACGTCAGCCACGGCTGCACCGGCATGAACACGTCCAACGCCGAGTGGTTCTTCGACACCGTCCGCGAGGGCGACATCGTGCGGGTCGTCAACTCCGACGGCGACCCGATGGAGCCCTTCGGCAACGGCTTCGGCGACTGGAACGTCGACTGGGCGAAGTGGCGCCAGGGCAGCGCCCTCTTCAACGGCACACCGGACGGCCCGGCACCGGGAGACGCGCTGCGCCTCCGGCCGACGGCCGTGTGAGCGTCACCCGGGGGCGCGGGGCCGTACCCGAGTGCGGTCCGCCCGTGCGGGCGCGAGGAGCGCCCGCGGGGCCGTGCGTGCCCACGGCCCCGCGCCCCGGGTCCCTAGGCGCTCAGCAGCCTCTTGCGGCGCAGCAGGGAGGCCAGCGAGGAGGCGAACTCCACCGGGTCCACCGGCAGCGTCACGGCGGCGTCGGCGCGGCTCCAGGTGGCCAGCCAGGCGTCCTGGGGGCGGCCCATCAGCAGCAGCACCGGCGGGCAGTCGAACACCTCGTCCTTGATCTGCCGGCACATCCCCATGCCCCCCATCGGCACCGCCTCGCCGTCGAGGACGCAGACGTCGATGCCGCCCTTGTCGAGCTCGCGCAGCACCGCCTCGGGAGTCGCGCACTCCAGGAACTCCACCAGGGGGACGTCCGGGGCCGGCCTGTGCCCGGCGGCCAGCCGTACTTGTTCGCGGGTGTTGGAGTCGTCGCTGTAGACCAGCACCGTGGCGGTCGGCTGCATTGTTCCTCCGGGACGTCAGCGTCGTACGGACAGGACGGACAGGGCCGTTCGGCCGGATGCTACTCCCATGAACACCACGTCAGCACCGGTTCGGCGGGCGGCAACACTCCGAACGGCACCCCCCGGAGTGAGGGCGGGATAAGCGACCGACATAATGTCGGTCGTGGCGACAGCAACGACAGTAGAAACCGGGCACGCGCACCCGTCGGTCAACCGGCCGAACCTCACCAGCGTCGGAACCATCATCTGGCTGAGTTCCGAGCTGATGTTCTTCGCGGCCCTCTTCGCGATGTACTTCACCCTCCGGTCGGTGACCGGACCGGCCCATTGGAAGGAGATGGCGCACGCGCTCAACGTGCCCTTCTCCGCGACGAACACCACGATCCTGGTGCTCTCCTCCCTCACCTGCCAGCTCGGTGTCTTCGCTGCCGAACGCGGCGACGTGAAGAAGCTCCGCGGCTGGTTCACTCTCACCTTCATCATGGGTGCGATCTTCATCGGCGGTCAGATCTACGAGTACACGGAGCTGGTGAAGAAGGACGGCATCTCGCTGTCCTCGGACCCGTACGGCTCGGTGTTCTACCTGACCACCGGCTTCCACGGCCTGCACGTGACGGGCGGTCTCATCGCCTTCCTGCTGGTCCTCGGCCGCACCTACGCGGCCAAGAGGTTCACGCACGAGCAGGCGACCGCCGCCATCGTCGTGTCCTACTACTGGCACTTCGTCGATGTCGTCTGGATCGGCCTCTTCGCCACGATCTACCTGATCAAGTAGCGGGGACCGCTCCCGCAATCCAGAAGCACCGACGCTGAAGATCCTGACACCGGGGTAATCCGTGAAAAAGCTCTCCGCACGACGACGCCATCCGCTGGCGGCGGTCGTCGTCCTACTCCTCGCGCTGGCGGCCACTGGGGGGCTGTACGCCGCGTTCGCGCCCGCGGGCAAGGCGCAGGCCGACGACTCCTCCCAGTCCCTCACCATCAAGGAGGGCAAGAAGCTCTACGAGGTCGGCTGCGCCAGCTGCCACGGCACCGGTGGCCAGGGCTCCTCCGACGGCCCCAGCCTGGTCGGCGTGGGTGCGGCCGCGGTCGACTTCCAGGTGGGCACCGGCCGCATGCCGGCCTCCACCTCCCAGATGGCCCAGCTCCCGCGCAAGAAGGTCAGCTACACGCAGGCCGAGATCGACCAGCTCGCCGCGTACGTGGCGTCGCTGGGCGCCGGCCCGAGCGTGCCGACCAAGGACCAGTACGGCCCGGCCGGCGCGGACATCGCCCAGGGCGGCGAACTGTTCCGGACCAACTGCGCGCAGTGCCACAACTTCACCGGCAAGGGCGGTGCCCTCACCAAGGGCAAGTACGCGCCGAGCCTGGAGGGTGTCGCTCCCAAGCACATCTACGAGGCCATGCAGACCGGCCCGCAGAACATGCCGTCCTTCCCCGACACCACGATGTCGGAGAAGAACAAGAAGGACATCATCGCGTACCTGAACGCGGTCAACGGCGATGAGACGGAGAACCCGGGTGGTCTGGAGCTGGGCGGCGTCGGGCCGGTCAGTGAGGGTCTCTTCGGCTGGATCTTCGGTCTCGGCGGACTGATCGCCGTCGCCGTGTGGGTTGCCGCCCGGACCGCAAAGGCCAAGAAGTCATGAGTAGCCAAGACATTCCAGAAGAGAACCTGCCCGCCGGGCGGGACCACGCGCACGGCGCGGTAGACGTCGCGGACCACGAGAACCCGTTCGCGAACCCCGGACTGCCGCCGCACGAGCACCGGATCCAGGACATCGACGAGCGGGCCGCCAAGCGGTCCGAGCGCGTCGTCGCCCTGCTGTTCACGGTGTCGATGCTGGCGACGATCGGCTTCATCGCCGCCTACCTGGCGATCCCCAACGACAGGTCGATCTTCGTCTTCCCGCTCGGGCACATCAGCGCGATGAACTTCGCGCTGGGACTGACCCTCGGCATCGCCCTGTTCTGCATCGGCGCGGGCGCGGTCCACTGGGCCCGCACCCTGATGTCCGACGTCGAGGTCGCCGACGACCGTCACCCGATCGAGGCCTCCCCCGAGGTCCGCGCGAAGGTCCACGACGACTTCCGCCTGGGTGCCAAGGAGTCGGCGCTCGGCCGCCGCAAGCTGATCCGCACCACCATGTTCGGCGCGCTGGCCCTGGTGCCGCTCTCCGGCGTGATGCTGCTCGGCGGTCTGGGCCCGGCCCCCGGGACCAAGCTCCGGCACACCCTGTGGGCCAAGAACAAGCGCCTGGTCAACATGAACACGAACCAGCCGCTGCGTCCCGAGGACATCGAGGTCGGCTCGCTCACCTTCGCCAAGCCCGACGGGCTGGAGGAGCGCGCCGAGGACTTCCAGGACCAGATGGCCAAGGCGGCCCTGATGATCGTCCGGCTCCAGCCGGGCAACATCAAGGACAAGCGCGAACTCGACTGGTCGCACCAGGGCATCGTCGCCTTCTCGAAGATCTGCACCCACGTGGGCTGCCCGATCTCGCTGTACGAGCAGCAGACGCACCACGTGCTCTGCCCGTGCCACCAGTCCACCTTCGACCTCTCCGACGGCGCCCGGGTCATCTTCGGCCCCGCCGGCCACGCCCTGCCGCAGCTGCGCATCGGCGTGGACAGTGAGGGTTACCTCCAGGCGCTCGGCGACTTCGAGGAGCCCGTCGGTCCTGCTTTCTGGGAGCGCGGATGAGTACTGCATCGAACGACACGAATTCATCCGCCGCTGCCGCGGCGGGCCGCTCTCGCGGGAAGGCCCCGGCCGGCGAGCGCATCGCCGACTGGGCCGACGGCCGGCTCGGGATCTACTCCCTGGCCAAGGCCAACATGCGCAAGATCTTCCCGGACCACTGGTCCTTCATGCTCGGCGAGATCTGCATGTACAGCTTCCTCATCATCATCCTGACGGGTGTCTATCTGACGCTGTTCTTCCACCCGTCGATGAACGAGGTCGTGTACCACGGCAGCTACGTCCCGCTCCAGGGACAGCTGATGTCCGAGGCGTTCAACTCGACCATGCACATCTCGTTCGATGTGCGCGGTGGTCTGCTCATGCGGCAGATCCACCACTGGGCGGCGGTCGTCTTCCTCGCCGGCATGTTCGTGCACATGATGCGCGTGTTCTTCACCGGCGCGTTCCGCAAGCCGCGTGAGATCAACTGGCTGTTCGGCTTCCTGCTGTTCGTCCTCGGCATGTTCACCGGCTTCACCGGTTACTCCCTGCCGGACGACCTGCTCTCGGGCACGGGTGTCCGCTTCACCCAGGGCGCGATCCTGTCCGTGCCGGTCGTCGGCACGTACATCTCGATGTTCCTGTTCGGCGGCGAGTTCCCCGGCCACGACTTCGTGGCCCGGTTCTACTCGATCCACATCCTGCTGCTGCCGGGCATCATGCTCGGCCTGATGGTGGCGCACCTCATCCTGGTGTTCTTCCACAAGCACACGCAGTTCGCGGGCCCCGGCCGGAACAACACGAACGTCGTCGGCATGCCGCTGCTGCCGGTCTACATGGCCAAGGCCGGCGGGTTCTTCTTCCTGGTGTTCGGCTTCATCGCCCTCATCGCCGGCATCGCGTCCATCAACCCGATCTGGGCGATGGGCCCCTACCGTCCGGACCAGGTCTCCACGGGCGCCCAGCCCGACTGGTACATGGGCTTCGCCGAGGGTCTCGTCCGCGCCATGCCGGGCTGGGAGATCAACTTCTGGGGCCACACGCTGGTCCTGGGCGTGTTCATCCCGCTGGCCCTGTTCGGGCTGTTCCTCGCGATGATCGCGCTGTACCCGTTCATCGAGTCCTGGATCACCGGCGACAAGCGCGAGCACCACATCCTGGACCGGCCGCGCAACGCCCCGACCCGCACCGCCTTCGGCGCCGCGTGGGTCGCCGGCTACGTGATCATGCTGATCGGTGGTGGCAACGACATCATCGCCACGCACTTCCATCTGTCGATCAACGCGGTCACCTGGTTCGTCCGGATCGCGTTCTTCGCCGGACCGGTCCTCACGTTCATCGCCACCCGGCGGATCTGCCTCGGCCTCCAGCGCCGTGACCGCGACAAGGTGCTGCACGGCCGCGAGACCGGCATCATCAAGCGGCTGCCGCACGGCGAGTTCATCGAGGTGCACGAGCCGCTCAGCCAGGAGCAGCTGCACACGCTCACCGCGCACGAGCAGTACCGGCCTGCCGAGATCGGTCCGACGACCGACGAGAACGGCGTCGAGCGCAAGGTGGGCACCTCGCAGAAGCTGCGGGTCAAGCTCTCCAACGCCTACTACGGCGAGGACAGCCAGATCCCGAAGCCGACCGTCGAGGAGTTCAAGGAGATCACGAGCGGCCACGGCCACCACTGATCCCCGCGTCGCCACACCACGCAGAAGGGCCCCGTCCGCCTCGCGGACGGGGCCCTTCGCGGTGCCTCCGGCTGGATAGGGTGGGGTACGACCGAGCAGGACCGTGTACGAGGAGCGGCTGATGAGCGCTGTGACCCCCGCTGGAGGCGACACCACGGCGGGCCGCTCCTGGCCCGTCCTGCTGAACGGTCTCCTGGAGGGCCGTGACCTGGCGGCCGACGACACCGCGTGGGCGATGGACCGCATCATGCGCGGTGAGGCGACCGACGCCCAGATCGCCGGGTTCGCGGTGGCCCTGCGGGCGAAGGGGCAGACGGTCCAGGAGATCACCGGCCTGGTCCGCACGATGTACGAGCACGCGAACGTGATCGAGGTGCCCGGCCGCACCGTCGACATCGTCGGCACCGGCGGCGACGGGGCCAGAACGGTGAACATCTCCACCATGTCCTCGCTGGTCGTGGCCGGTACGGGCGCCAAGGTCGTCAAGCACGGCAACCGGGCCGCCTCCTCGGCGTCCGGCTCCTCCGACGTCCTGGAGAAGCTCGGCGTCAACCTCGACCTGACCCCCCGCCGGGTCGTGGAGGTCGCGGAGGAGGCCGGCATCACCTTCTGCTTCGCCGTGAAGTTCCATCCCGCGCTGCGCCATGTGGGCGCCGCCCGCGGACAGCTGGGCATCCGGACCGTGTTCAACCTGCTCGGCCCGCTGACCAACCCGGCGCGGGTGCGGGCCCAGGCGGTCGGCGTCGCCGTCGCGCACGAGGCGCCCATCGTCGCGGGCGTGCTCGCGGAACGGGGCAACTCCTCCCTGGTCTTCCGCGGCGACGACGGCCTGGACGAGCTGACGACGACGGCCACCTCCCGGGTGTGGGTGGTCCGCGACGGCCGGGTCCGCGAGGAGTCCTTCGACCCCCGTGACGCCGGTCTCCCCCTGGTCCCGGTGGAGGCGCTGCGCGGCGGCGACCCGGCCCACAACGCCGACGTCGCCCGCCGTCTGCTCGACGGCGAGCAGGGACCCGTACGGGACGCCGTCCTGCTGAACTCGGCGGCGGCCCTGGTGGCCCTGGAGCCGACCGGCGCGTCGCTCACCGAGCAGCTCCGCGCGGGCATGGCGAAGGCCGCGGAGTCGATCGACTCCGGCGCGGCCCGGCGGACGCTGGAGCGGTGGGTGGCGGCCAGCAACGCCTGACCGCACCGCACGTCATCCCGCGATCCGGACACGGGTTGCGGGACGACGATCAGTTCGCGTACGTTCTTCCACCAGGTCATGAGTGACAGTCATGAGGCCCCGGCCGACTGTCCGGCAACCCTCCGTCCGTGGCGGGGTGCCCCGGGTGAAGACCAGGCCGTGGACAGCAAGGTCCACGGCAAGCGCGGATCCCTCGCACACTTCTCAGGGTGTGGGACCAGGGATCCTGGTCGTCGAGGAGCCTCCCGTGAGCAAGCGAATGCGCTAGGGCCGCAGAGCCCCGCCTCCGCATCCCCCTTTCACCCCACCGGCGCTCGAGCACACCCGCTCGCCCGGCGGATTCCACCTGCCTTCACGGGAGTTCAGCCATGTCCGTCTCCACCGCTGCCGCCGACCGGTCCCTCTGCGCCCCGCTGCCCGTCCTGGGCCGCGACGTCACCGTCCCGCTCGTCACGGGCGGCGAGGTCGCCTACGCCGCGCTCGACTACGCGGCCAGCGCCCCCGCCCTCCAGCGGGTCTGGGACGACGTCGCCGCCTACGCCCCGTACTACGGCAGCGTCCACCGCGGCGCCGGCTACCTCTCCCAGCTCTCCACCGACCTGTTCGAGAACGCCCGCGGGACCGTCGCCGAGTTCCTCGGCTGCCGCCCGGACGACCAGGTCGTCTTCACCCGCTCGACCACCGACTCCCTCAACCTCCTGGCGCGCGCCCTCCCGGCCGGCTGCCAGGTCTTCGTCTTCGAGACCGAGCACCACGCCTCCCTGCTGCCCTGGCAGGACGCCCGGGTGACCTACCTCGACGCCCCGCGCACCCCGCGGCAGGCGGTCCGCACCCTGGAGCGGGCTCTCGCCGGCCGCGACCCCCACGGGCCGGCCCTGGTCTGCGTCACCGGCGCCTCGAACGTCACCGGCGAGCTGTGGCCGGTGCGTGAGCTGGCCGCCGCCGCGCACGCCCACGGCGCCCGCATCGTCTTGGACGCCGCCCAGCTGGCCCCCCACCACCCGGTGGACATCCGGGACCTGGACGTCGACTGGGTCGCCTTCTCCGGCCACAAGCTGTACGCCCCCTTCGGCTCCGGGGTCCTGGCCGGCCGCGCCGACTGGCTCCGGGCGGCCGAGCCGTACCTCGCGGGCGGCGGCGCCAGCCGCAAGGTCACCCGGCGGCAGGACGGCGGGGTGGACGTGGAGTGGCACGACAGCGCGGCCCGCCACGAGGCCGGCTCCCCGAACGTGATCGGCGCCTACTCCATCGCCGCCGCCTGCAAGGCCCTCACCGAGGCCGGCTGGGACACCCTCGTGGCCCGCGAGGAGCAGCTGATCCGCACGGTCCGCGAGGGCCTCGCCGAGGTCCCGGAGGTCAGGATCCTCTCCCTCTTCGGCGACGACGCCCCGCGCGTGGGTGTCCTCTCCTTCGTCGTCGAGGGCTGGAACAGCTCGCACTTCGCCGCCGCCCTCTCCGCCGAGTACGGCATCGGCGTCCGCGACGGCCTCTTCTGCGCCCACCCCCTGGTCCGCACCCTGCTGGGCACCGACCCGCAGACCCAGGGGGAGTGCGGCGCCCCGGAGGCGGCCCCGGGCGAGAAGTCCCTGAACGCCGTCCGGGTCAGCTTCGGCGCCGGCACCCCCGACGAGCACGTCGAGCGCTTCGTGAACGCCGTACGGGAACTGGTCCGGGACGGCGCCCGCTGGCAGTACCGCACGGAGGACGGCCGCTGCGTCCCGGCGGTCTGAGACCACCCGGCCCGCCTTCCGGCTCCTGCCGGGGGCGGGTCCCGGTCGCCGGGCTAGTTGTCGAGGCCGATCGCGAACGCCGCTTCCAGGTCGTGCTGGGAGTAGGTGCGGAACGCGACGTGCGTGTCGGTGGCCTCCACGCCGGGGATCTTGCTGATCCGGCCGGGGATGATCTCGGCGAGGTCCTCGTGCTGCCCGACCCGGACCATGGCGATCAGGTCGTAGGTGCCGGTGACCGAGAAGACCTCGCTGACGCTCTCCAGCGCGGCGATGCGCTCCGCGATCTCGGGGATCCGGTCCACGCTGGTCTTGATCAGGACGATCGCGGTGATCACGGCTGTGTCTCTCCCTCGGTGACCGGAGCTGGTGCGGCCCTCACTCTAGTCGCCCGCCCGTCTCCCACCACCGCGCCGCCGGGCCCGCCCGCGCGGTTGCGCCCGCGTCCGTAGCGCACCCACGCGTAGCCGAACCCCAGGCCGAACCCGACCAGGTGCGCGAGGTAGGCCACCCCGGGCCCGTCGGAGGCCCGCCCCGCCGCGAACCACTGGAGTGCCGCCCAGAACGGCAGCACCACCCAGGCCGGGAAGCGCAGCGGCAGGAAGAACAGGAACGGCAGAAGACTGGTCACCCGGGCGCGGGGGAACAGGTAGAGGAACGCTCCGAGGACCGCCGAGATCGCCCCGGAGGCGCCGACCAGCGACTGTTCGGAGGCGGCGTTGGCGGCCGCGTAGCCCAGCAGGGCGAGGTATCCGCAGCCGACGTAGAACAGGGTGAACTGCACCCGGCCCATGCGTTCCTCGGTCATCGCCCCGAAGACGAAGAGGAACAGCATGTTGCCGAGCAGGTGGACCCAGCCGCCGTGCACGAACAGCGCGGTGGCCGGGGTGAGCGCCTCCCGGGCCGGTCTGCCGAACAGCACCGCCGGCACCACGCCCCAGCGCCGGAAGTACGTGCGCTGCGCGGCGAGCAGCGCGTCCCCGGTGCCGTACCCGGGGGTGAGCCCGGAGGCGGGGCCCAGGACGAAGATCAGGCAGCACAGGACGATGAGGCCGTACGTGATCGGTGCCGGGGTGCCCCGGACCGCTCGGAGGGTCCTGCCGGCCGCCGTGCTCCAGGTGCTGATCATGACTACAGAGCATGACGTAACGGGACGCAAGCTGACAGACCGCCTCGCCGCCGCGGACGGGCGGGCGGCGAGGACCCGGCAGGCCGTAGGGTTACGAGCCACACGCGCCGGGGAACGGCGCGTAACGACACGAGAAGGAAGCGGACGGTCACGATGACGGTTCCCCTGCCGACGGCCACGACACGATGGCGCTGCACCCTGTGCGGCAACCTCACCCGCTTCGACGTGACCCGCTCGTCCAAGGTCGTCGAGTACGTCCACCTCGACCTGGCCGGTGAGCCCACGGTGGAGGAGCGCGAGGTGGTCAGTGAGACCATCGAATCGGTGCGCTGCCGCTGGTGCAACGCGGTGGACCAGGTGGAACTCGTGGACAGGCCGGGCAACGGCTCCTGAGCGGAGCGGTCCCGGGCGGCTTTTTCGGTATTGGGGTGTGACGGATGGTGGAGACCGCAGGCGGGGGGCCGGGCGACGGCACCGCTGAGGTGCTTGACCGTCCGCTGCCCGACGGCGTGCGCCGGCGGGTCGTGCAGATCGTCTCGGACGCCTTCGGCGGGCTGACCGTGGCCGAACTCCCCGCCCAGTTGCGGCAGTACGCCCGGTTCGCCCCGAACCGCCGGGCCAAGTTCGCCGGCAACGCGATGGCGGCGGCGCTGGAGACCGATCCGCTGTTCCGGCAGCGGATCGGGGAGAAGTTCAAAGAGGCGCAGCCGGAACTCGCCGGCGCCCTCGACTCCGGCTCGCCGCCCCCGGCCGCGGACCCGCTCGACGTGGCGGCCGCGGCCTACGTACTGCGCCCGGCGGGCTGGGTGAAGCTGGTCACCGCGGCCGGCGAGGAGGCCCAGCGCGCGGACGCCGAGCGGGCCGGCGAGGAGAGCCGCGCCGAGCTGGAGCGGCTGCGCGCGGAGCTGGCGCAGGCCCGCGACCACACCCGCGCCGAGACCGAACGGCTGCGTGCGGAGCTGGAGTCGGCGAAGAAGGAAGCCGACTCGCTGCACCGCAAGCTGCGGGCCGCGCTCAGCGACGTCAAGCGGGGCGAGGCCGCGCTGCGCAAGGCGCGCGGCGAGTTCGACGCCGCGCGCGCGGAGGCGCACGCGCGGGTGTCGGCCGCGGACAGCGAGTCGCGGCGGCTCAAGGCCCGGCTGAGCGAGGCCGAGGCCGCGCTGGAGGCCACCCGGCGGGCGGCCCGGGAGGGCCGCAGCGTGGAGGACATGCGGGTACGGCTGCTGCTCGACACCCTGCTGGAGGCGACCCAGGGCCTGCGGCGGGAACTCGCCCTGCCCCCCGTGTCCGTGCGGCCGGCCGAGACGGTCGACGCCGTGGAACCGGGCCGGATGACCCCGAAGGACATCGCGGCACGCGCCCTGTCCGAGCACGATCCGGCCATCCTGGACCAGCTCCTCGCGCTCCCGCAGGCACATCTGGTCGTCGACGGCTACAACGTGACCAAGACCGGCTATCCGCAGATGCCGCTGGAGAAGCAGCGGCTCCGGCTGCTGGGCCAGCTCTCTGCGCTCGCCGCGCAGACCGGGGCCGAGGTGACGTGCGTCTTCGACGGCGCGGAACTGGCCGCGCCGGTGCTGCTCGCGCCGCCGCGCGGGGTGCGGGTGCTGTTCTCCAAGCCGGGCGTCACGGCCGACGAGCTGATCCGCCAGCTGGTGCGCGCGGAGCCGCCGGGGCGTCCGGTCATCGTCGCCTCCACGGACCGCGAGGTGGCCGACGGGGTCGCCAGGGCGGGTGCCCGTCCCGTGGCTTCTGCGGTGCTTCTGAAGCGACTGTCCTGAAGGTCCAACGGACGTCACTCTTGCCCGAATTGGGCGTTGCGTGACGCAACGTAGCGTCAATCGGGTCTCACTACAGGTGAGTTATGTGCAAAGAATGCATGGCGTGACAGGGTTTTTTCCTGTGAGGATTTGAACTGATCACAACTGTGTCACTAGGGTCTGGGCTCGAACCTCCGAACGGGTGATCACTCACAAGAAGGAGTTCGTCCTCCGTGGCGTCCCACCGTCGACCCAAGCAGCCCAGTCGCACCCGCGTGACCGTGCTGACCACCGCAGCCGCCGCTGCCGTCGCGCTCAGCGCGAACGCCGCCAACGCCGCCCCCAGCGAGAAGCTGAGCAAGGACGAGGTGAAGGCCAAGGTCGACAAGCTCTACGAGCAGGCGGAGCAGGCGACCGAGAAGTACAACGGCGCCAAGGAGAAGCAGCAGAAGCTCCAGAAGGACATCTCCACCATCCAGGACGATGTCGCCCGTGGCCAGGAGGAGCTCAACAAGCTGCGCGACGGCCTGGGTTCGCTGGCCACCGCCCAGTACCGCTCCGGCGGCATCGACGCCTCCGTGCAGCTCTTCCTGTCCTCCAACCCGGACGACTACCTCGACAAGGCGTCCACCCTCGACCAGTTGAGCAGCCAGCAGGTCGACGCGCTGAAGAAGATCCAGGACAAACAGCGCGAACTCGCCCAGGAGCGGGCCGAGGCCACCGAGAAGCTCAAGGACCTCGCCGCCACCCGCACCGAGCTGGGCAACAAGAAGCAGGAGGTCCAGGGCAAGCTCGCCGCCGCGCAGAAGCTCCTGAACACCCTGACCGCCAAGGAGAAGGCGCAGCTCGCGCAGGAGCAGCAGCGCGCCAACCGCTCCTCCACCGAGCGCGTGGACCTCGGCGACAAGACCCCGCCCGCCTCCGGGCGCGCCTCGGCGGCCTTCTCCGCCGCCCAGAGCCAGATCGGCAAGCCGTACGTCTACGGCGCCACCGGCCCCTCCTCCTTCGACTGCTCGGGCCTGACCTCCTGGGCCTACGCCCAGGCCGGCGTGTCCATACCGCGCACCTCCGAGGCGCAGGCGAACATCGGCACCCGGATCGGCTCGGTCGGTGACCTGAAGGTCGGCGATCTGGTCTTCTTCTACGGCGACCTGCACCACGTGGGCCTGTACGCCGGCAACGGCCAGGTCCTGCACGCCCCGCACACCGGTGCCGTGGTCCGCTACGAGGCCATCGGCAACATGCCCTTCCAGTTCGGCGTCCGGGTCTGACCCCGTACGACACGGACACGGGGGGCGCCCGAACGGGCGAATCCCGGTGACCGGAACTGACGTCACGCCCCGCCCATGACCTGCGTCAGCGGCGGGGCGTCACTCTGTGTTGACTCCGCGGTCTTTGGCCCGGACCCCTCCGCACGGCTACTGTCTGCCGCGTTTCCCCGGCGCCGGGGTCTCCCCGTCCCCGGCGCCGGGCGGACGCGTCCTGTAGGCCAGCGGAAGGAACACGGCTTCTCGTGGGCTCTCATCGTCGTCTCGCCCAGCCCGGCTTCGACCGGGGCTCCGTCGCCCTGTGCGTGGTGTCGGCCGCGGCAGCCGCGCTCGGCGCCGTACCGGCGCACGCGACACCGGACGCCGACACCCGCGCCGAGGTGGACCGTCTGTACGAGGCCGCCGAGAAGGCCACCCAGGCCTACGACCGGGCCGGGGAGCGGGCCGGGGTGCTGCGCCGGGAGGTCCGTGACGCGCAGGACCACATCGCCCGCCAGCAGCAGCGCATCAACAGCCTGCGGGAGCGGCTGGGTTCGCTGGCCGGCGCCCAGTACCGCGCCGGCGGCATCGACCCGGCCGTCGCCCTGCTCTTCTCCGACGACCCCGACGACTACCTCGACAAGGCCTCCACCCTCGACCGCATCGGCAGCCGGCAGGCGGGCCAGCTCCAGCAGTTGCGGTCCGCGCTGCGCGATCTGGCCCAGGAACGCGCGGAGGCGACCGACAAGCTCGCCGAACTGGAGCGCAGCCGCAGGGCGGTGGCCGCCCACAAGCGGACCGTGGAGCAGAAGCTCGCCCGGGCCCGGCAGCTCATCAACGCCCTGCCCGCCGCCGCGCGCGCCGCCTACGACCGTGCCTCCCGGGGCAGCCGTGCGGGCCTGCCCGACCCGGCCGGTGCCGTCGCCGCCGACGGCCGCGCCGCCGCTGCCCTGGCCGCCGCCCGCTCCGCCCTCGGCCGGCCCTACGTGTGGGGTGCCAACGGCCCCTCCGGCTTCGACTGTTCGGGCCTGATGCAGTGGTCGTACGCGCACGCGGGCATCCATCTGCCGCGCACCTCGCAGGCGCAGCGCTTCGCAGGCCGGCAGGTCCCGCTCTCCCAGGCCCGCCCCGGCGACCTGGTCGTGTACCGCTCCGACGCCAGCCACGTGGCGATGTACGTCGGCAACGGCCAGGTCATCCACGCGCCCTACCCCGGCGCCCCGGTGCGCTACGACCCGGTCGGGATGATGCCCGTGTCCTCGGTCACCAGACCCTGACCGCCCGCTCGCCGTACGATCGGGAAGTGGCTGGTCGCAGGCGGGCGTGGGGTGTCGGAGCGGTGGGACTGGCTCTGCTGCTGCCCCTTGCCGGGTGCCGCGGCGGGCCGGCGGCCGACCCGGCCCGGGCCGAGGTGCAGCGGGTGCTCGACCGGCGCGCGGCGGCCCTGCTGGGGCACGACGAGACGGCGTACGGCGCGACGGGCGCCCGCACCGAGTACACCCGGCTGCGCGCCCTTCCGCTGGCCTCCTGGAGCTACCGGGTCACCGGCCTGCGCCGCACCGGCACCGGTGCCACAGCCGACGCCGACCTGCGTTACCGCGTCGCCGGCTACGACCGGGCCCCCGTCGGCGCCCGCCGTACCCTCACCCTCGCCCGCACCGCCGGCGGCCGCTGGTACGTCACCGCCGACAGGCCCGCCGGCAGGACCGGGCAGCAGCTGTGGGACCAGGGCACGGTGACCGCGGTGCGGGGCGCGCACAGCCTGGTGCTCGGCGCCGGCGGGTCCGCCGCCGGCCTGCGGACGTACGCCCGGCTGGCCGACCGCGCGGTCCCGGCCGTCTCCGGGGCCTGGGGCGCCGGCTGGAGCCGCCGGGTCGTCGTCCTCGTCCCGCGGTCCCTGGCGGGGATGGCGGCCCTGCTGGGCTCGCCGGCCGCCACCTACCGGGGCATCGCCGCCGTCACCACCGGTGAGGTGAGCGCGACCCCGGCCGGGCCCGCCGGCGCGGCCCCCGCCGACCGGGTGGTGGTCAACCCGGAGGCGTACGCGGTCCTCGGTGACCTCGGCAAGCAGGTCGTGCTCACCCACGAGACCGCCCATGTCGCCACCCGGGCGCAGACCACCGCCGCCACCCCGCTGTGGCTCTCCGAGGGCTACGCCGACTGGATCGGCTACCTGCACACCGGGCGCACCCCCGCCGAGGCCGCCCCGGAACTCGCCCGTGCCGTCCGGCAGGACGAGCTGCCGGCCACCCTCCCCGCGGACCGTGACTTCGGCTTCACCAGCGACCCCACCGACCTGGCGCGCGCCTACGAGGGCGGCTGGCTGGCCTGCCGGATGATCGCCGGGCAGTGGGGCACGGCCCGGCTCGGCGCCTTCTACCGGGCCGTCGGCGCCCACGGGAAACGGCCGGGCGCGGTCGAGGACGCACTGCGGGAGGTACTCGGCACGACCCCGCGGGACTTCACCGCACGCTGGCGGCGATACGTCACGTCCCAACTCGACTGAGCCGCCCCACAACCTCCCGCAACCACTCCCGCTCGGCGTTGCCACCGGCCCGGGCCACCCGCAGCATGCCCTCCCGGAACAGATCCCCGGCCTCCTCGGCCCGCACCGGCTTCCCCTCCCGGTAGAAGAAACTGGCCGGGGTCTCCAGGAACGCCAGCCGGCGGCGCAGCACCGCGGCCTGTCCGGCGGGGTCGTCCAGGTGCCGCAGGAACGCCAGGACCGTGTTGAAGCGGACGTGGTCGGTGATCTCGGTCTGCTTGGGGTTGCGTAGCCGCCGCAGCAGCTCGGCGCGGCCCTGTGCGGTGAGGGATAGGACCCGGCGCGGGGCTGCGCCCGCACCCTCCTCGCTGTGCTGGTCGAGCAGCCCGGCGGCGAGGAGCCGGTTGATGGCGGGGTAGAGGGCGCCGTCGCTGACGGGGCGGACATGGCCGCTGAGCGCCTTGATGCGCTCCTTCAGCTCGTACCCGTGCAGTGGTTCCTCGGCGAGGAAGCCGAGGATCGACAGCTCCAGCACGCGCGTTCCTCCTGCTTGCCGTGGACCGGACGGCTATGTTACCTCTTATCGAGCTACCTCGAAACGAGGTAGCTCGTTTCGAGGAGTCTCAGTGAGCACCCACCGCGAGCAGCTCGTCGCCCTCGCCCGCCCCGTCTACCTCTCGCTGCTCGCTCCGGTCGCCTCCGGGGTCATCAACACCCTCTGGGTCTCCCGGCTCGGCGGGGCCGCCGTCGCGGCCGTGGCCGTCGCCACCAACACCGAGAACGTGCTGCTCGGCGTGGCGCTGGTCTTCGCCTCCGGCACCACCGTGCTGGTCGCCCACGCCCGCGGAGCCCGGGACCCGGCCGCCGTTCGGGCCGCCGTGCGCGGGGGCTGGGCGCTGTGCGCGGTGGTCACCCCCGTGGTCGCGGCCGGCGGCTTCCTGCTGCGCGCCCCACTGGCCCGCCTGGTGCTCGGCTCGGGCGGCGACGCGGCCTTGCGCCTCGCCACCGCCTACTTCGCCATCTCCCTGCCCGGCATGACCGTCTTCTTCGCCCAGCAGCTGGTCGACGGCATCCTCAAGGGCGCCGGTGACACCCGCACGCCCCTGCGGCTCGCCCTGCTGGCCAACGGGCTGATCCTGCTGTGCGACCCGGTGCTGATCCACCGCTACGGCGTCCGAGGCGCCGCCGCCTCCACCGTGCTGTGCCGGGCCGTGGCCCTCGCGGCCGGTCTCCTCGCCGCGCGCCGCACCGCCCTGCTGCGCACGGCCGCCCGGGTCCGCCCCGCCGGACCGGCCGGGGCCGCCCCGCGCCGCACGTTCACGACCGGGCTGCCCATGTCCGCCGACTTCACGGTGCGGCAGGGCGGCGCCCTGGTACTGGTGGCGATCGTCGCCCGGCTCGGCGTCACCGCGGTGGCCGCCTACTCCATCGCCTACAAGGTCCTCTACGTCGCCACCATGGCCTTCTACGCCGTACGGCAGGCCGCCGCCATCCACACCGCGCACACCCGGGGCGCGGGCGACGACGCCCGCCGGGACATCGGCCGCCAGGCGGTCCTCGTCTCCGGCGCCCTGGGCCTCACGGCCACCGCCCTGTTCGCCGTCACGGCCCCCTGGGTGGCGGCCGTGTTCGGCGCCGGTCCCGAGGTCACCCACCAGGCCGTGCTGTTCCTCCGCTGCATCGGCCCCTACCTGCTGCTGATGGCCTGTTTCATCGCGCTCGGCGGGGTCTTCGAGGGCAGCGGGTCGGCGTCCGCGCTGCTGCGGGTCACCCTGCTCGGCACCGCCGTCCAGCTGCCGCTCGCATACGCCCTCTCCGGACTCGGGCTGCCCGGCATCTGCCTGGCGCTGGCGCTCGCGATGGCCGTGCAGTGCGTGGTCGTGGGGGTGCTTATGTGGCGCGCCGGGCGTCAGGGGGAGACCGGGGTTTCCTTTGTGCGGGGGGTCTGAGAGGGGAAGGGGGCGGTGGGCTTGGTGTGGGGGACGGTCGAGGACCACAGGCGGCGGGCCGCCGTCAGGGCGGCCGCGAGCAGCAGGCCGTCGCGGACCGCCAGCAGCGCGACGCCGTACCAGTCGCTGGCCACCACGTGCGAGAAGCCGAGCGGGAACTCCAGGACCGTCACGAAGGACGCGAGGACGACCAGCAGCGCGGGCGCCGTCATGCGGCCGGCCCGGTGCGACAGGCACACGGCGGCCAGGCCGACCAGCCACACCAGGTACTGCGGGCTGATCACCCGGCTGGTCACCGTGGACAGCAGCACCGCGGTGAAGGCCGCCTCGGCGACGACGTGCGCGGACAACCGGCCCGCGCGCAGCCGCCACAGCAGCAGCCAGCCGAACGCGGCCACGCTCAGCGCCAGCGCGGCCGTGCTGACCCGGTCCACGTACGGGCCGAGGAACTCGATCGAGCCGTAGTTCAGCAGCACCTGCCCCTCCCAGCCGAAGTGGCGGGCCACATGGAAGACCAGCGCGCCCAGCGACTCCACCTCGGTGCCCCGCTCCCGCTGGAAGGCCAGGAACGCGAAGGCGCCCGGCATGAACACCGCGAACAGCGCCGCGAGGCCCGCCGCGGTCACCGCCGCCGTCCGCCAGGCCCGCCGCACGGCCCCGGCCAGCAGCAGCACGGGCCACACCTTCAGCAGCGCGCCGAACGCGGCCAGCGCGCCCAGCACGCGGGGGTGCCGGGTCCCGGCCAGCAGCGCCGCCACGGCCACCGCGGTCACCATCACGTCGTAGCGGGCGTACACCGTCGGCCCGAGCAGCGGCAGGCCCGCCACCCACACCCAGGCCCCGCGCGGCGACCGGCCGGGGCGCCGGCCCGCGAGGAGCAGCGCGGCCAGCACGGCGGCGTCGGCGAGGAACGCCAGCAGGAAGAAGGCGTGCGGGTAGGACAGGAACGGCAGGACGGCGGGGGAGAGGACGGCGAGGGCGGCGGCGGGCGGGTACTGCCAGGTCACGTCGTCCAGCGGAAACGTTCCGTGGCGCAGCACCTCGTACCAGCCGCGGTAGATCACCGACACGTCCGACGTGACGTCCGGGCCCGGGAAGACGTACACCCCGAAGACGAACAGCAGCAGCACCGCGCGGGTGACGCCCCAGGCCGCCAGCGGCCGGGTCGGGGACCGCCGGACGGCCTTCGTCTCCACGTGAACCCCTGTCGTCCGTCCCCGGCACCCGGGCGCGCCGTTCGATTCGCCTCGGACGACCATGATGTCCTGCGTGCCTGTGCCATGCCACACACCCGGCCGCGCCCGGCGCCGGACGGGCGATTCGGTAGGGTCGGCGGCGATGCGCAAGACCCTGATCGTCACCAACGACTTCCCGCCCCGCCCGGGCGGGATCCAGGCCTTCCTGCACAACATGGCGCTGCGCCTGGAACCCGACCGGCTCGTCGTGTACGCCTCCACCTGGAAGCGCGGCCCGGAGGGCGCCGAGGCCACCGCCGCGTTCGACGCCGAGCAGCCCTTCACCGTCGTCCGCGACCGTACGACGATGCTGCTGCCCACCCCGCGGGTGACCCGGCGGGCGGCCGGGCTGCTGCGGGAGCACGGCTGCACCTCGGTGTGGTTCGGGGCCGCGGCGCCGCTCGGCCTCATGGCGCCCGCGCTGCGCGGGGCCGGCGCCGAACGGCTGGTGGCCACCACCCACGGGCACGAGGCCGGCTGGGCCCAGCTGCCCGCCGCCCGGCAGCTGCTGCGCCGGATCGGGGAGAGCACCGACACGGTCACCTACCTCGGCGAGTACACCCGCTCCCGGATCGCCACCGCGCTCACCCCGGCGGCGGCCCGGCGGATGGCGCAGCTGCCGCCCGGGGTCGACGAGAAGACCTTCCACCCGGGCTCCGGCGGCGGCGAGGTCCGCGCGCGGCTGGGCCTCACCGACCGGCCGGTCGTGGTCTGCGTCTCCCGGCTGGTGCCGCGCAAGGGCCAGGACACCCTCATCCGGGCCATGCCCCGCATCCTCGCCGCCGAGCCGGACACCGTGCTGCTCGTCGTCGGCGGCGGCCCCTACGAGCAGGACCTGCGCCGCCTCGCCCAGGAGACGGGGGTCGCCGCCTCGGTCCGCTTCACCGGGGCCGTGCCCTGGGCCGAGCTGCCCGCGCACTACGGCGCCGGGGACGTGTTCGCGATGCCGTGCCGCACCCGCCGCGGCGGCCTGGACGTGGAGGGCCTCGGCATCGTCTACCTGGAGGCGTCCGCCACGGGCCTGCCGGTCGTCGCGGGCGACTCGGGCGGCGCGCCGGACGCGGTACTGGAGGGGGAGACGGGCTGGGTCGTCCGGGGCGGCTCGGCCGAGCAGACCGCGGAGCGGATCGTCGTCCTGCTCCAGGACCCCGAGCTGCGCCGCCGCATGGGTGAGCGCGGCCGGCGGTGGGTGGAGGAGAAGTGGCGCTGGGACCTGCTGGCGGAGAAGCTGAAGGATCTGCTGTGAACCGCCTGTCCGGCCGGGTGTGATCCTCCGGTCCTGCGCGTCCGGCCGGGTGTGATCCCCCGGGTCCTGCCCGTCCGGCCGGGTTTGATCCTCCGGTCCTGCGCGTCCGGCCGGCTGTGATCCTGCGGTCCTGCGCGTCCGGCCGGCTGTGATCCCCCGGTCCCGGCCCGCTCGTCCGGCCGGGTGATCCCCCGGTCCCTCCCGTCCGGCCCGGTGTGATCCCCCGGGTCCTGCTCGCCCGGCTGGGTGTGACCCTCCGGTGCCGCCCGTCCGCCGGCCGTGACCTCCCGGTCCCGGCCCGCTCGTCCGGCTGCCTGTGATCCCCGGCCCGCTCGTCCGGCTGCCTGTGATCCCCGGCCCGCCCGCCCGGACGGCCGTGATCCCTTGGTCCTGCCCGCCCGGAGGGTCGTGGTCCCCGGGTCCCCGCCCGCCCGGACCGCTGAGGCCGTGACCGGGGACCCGCCGCCGACGCGCGTGCCACGCACACACGCAAGTTGACGCCCCGTCAGCCGGACAGCGTGACGGCGCGGGTCCTCACCGAGGACACCGCGCCGTCGAGCGGGCTCACTTGGCGTAGATGGCCTCGATCTCGTCCGCGTAGTCCTTCGCCACCACGTTCCGCTTGAGCTTCAGCGACGGGGTGAGATGGCCAGACTCCTCCGTGAACTGGTACGGCAGGATGCGGAACTTGCGCACCGACTCCGCCTTCGACACCGCGGCGTTGCCGTCGTCCACGGCCGCCTGGACCGCGGCGATCAGATCCGCGTCCGCGCGCAGCGACGCCGCGGTCGAGCCCGCCGGCTTGCCGTGCTCGGCGCACCAGCGGTCCAGGAACTCCTCGTCGAGGGTGACCAGCGCGCCCACGAACGGCCGCCCGTCACCCACCACCATGCACTCCGCGACCAGCGCGTGCGCCCGGATCCGGTCCTCGATCACGGCCGGGGCCACGTTCTTGCCGCCCGCCGTGACGATGATCTCCTTCTTCCGGCCGGTGATCCGCAGATAGCCGTCCTCGTCGAGGGTGCCGATGTCACCGGTGTGGAACCAGCCGTCCGCCAGCGCCACCGCGGTCGCGTCCGGGTTGTTCCAGTACTCCTTGAACAGGTGCTCGCCGTGCAGCAGCACCTCGCCGTCGTCCGCGATCCGCACCACCGAGCCGGGCAGCGGCTGCCCGACCGTGCCGATCTTCTGCCGGTCCCACGGGTTGAACGCGGTCGCCGCGCAGGACTCGGTCAGGCCGTAGCCCTCCAGCACGGTGAAGCCGATGCCCCGGAAGAAGTGTCCGAGCCGCTCGCCCAGCGGGGCGCCGCCGGAGATGGCGTACTCGCCCCGGCCGCCCAGGACCGCGCGCAGCTTGCCGTAGACCAGCTTGTCGAACACCTTGTGCTTGATCTTCAGGCCCAGCGGCGGACCCGAGGGGCTGTCCAGCGCCTTGCTGTAGGCGATCGCGGTGTCGGCGGCCTTGTCGAAGACGGCGCCCTTGCCGTCCGCCTGCGCCTTGGCCCGCGCCGAGTTGTAGACCTTCTCGAAGACCCGCGGGACACCGAGGATCAGCGTCGGCCGGAACGCGGCCAGCTCGTCCGTGAGGTTCTTGATGTCCGGGACGCAGCCCAGCTTGATCGGCGCCATCATGGGTGCGATCTGCACGAGCCGCCCGAAGACGTGCGCGAGGGGCAGGAAGAGGAGGACGGAGCACTCGCCGGTGCGGAACAGCGGACGCAGCCGCTCCACGACGTTCCCGCACTCGGCGAAGAAGCTGCGGTGGGTGAGGACACAGCCCTTGGGCCGCCCGGTCGTACCGCTCGTGTACACGATGGTCGCCGGGTCGTCGGCCCGGGCCAGCGAGCCGCGCTCCTCGACCGTCTGCTCCGACACGTCCTGGCCGAGCCGCCCCAGCTCCTCCACGCCGCCGGCCTCGATCTGCCAGACGTGCTTCAGCGCGGGCAGGGACTCGCGCACCGACTCGACGGCCGCCGCGTGGCCGTCCAGCTCCACGACACAGGCGGTGGCGCCCGAGTCGGACAGGATCCACCGCACCTGCTCCGGCGAGCTGGTCTCGTACACCGGCACGGTGACCGCGCCCGCGCTCCAGATCGCGAAGTCCAGCAGCGTCCACTCGTAGCGCGTGCGGGACATCAGGGCCACCCGGTCGCCCGGCTGCACCCCGGCGGCGATGAGCCCCTTGGCGGCGGCGTGCACCTCGGCGAGGAACGTCCGGGCGGTCACGTCCTGCCAGACGCCTCCCGTCTTGCGGGCGATCACGGCGACGTCGGGATGCTGCGCGGCGTTTCTGCGGACGATGTCGGTCAGATTCCCGTCCGCGGGGACCTCGTACAAAGCCGGAAGGCTGAACTCGCGCAAGACTGCTGCTCCTCATAGGGCGCCGGCGCCACGACGTTGTGCGATGCGACGGTGCGGTCCAAGGCTCGGGCAAGTGCTCACGGAATTCACATGTTGAAATCCTGAGCACGACTGGACTGCCCGGACGTTACCCGCCGGTATGCCGTCTAGGACAGGGGGGCCAGGGCAGATGTTCGCTGCGTCACACACGGGGGCGTTCCTTCGCGCACATTAGTCGACGGCCGATCCGACCGGCGAGTAACCGAGCCCCTGACCGGCACTGTTCACAAGTGCGGCGCTCCGCCTACGCTTGATCGCCATGGCATCCACACGCACCGGCAGCCGGCGGACCCGCGTCCACGTGGTCAGCGACGTCCACGGCAACGCCCGTGACCTTGCCCGGGCCGGCGAGGGTGCCGACGCCCTGATCTGCCTGGGCGACCTCGTCCTCTTCCTCGACTACGCCGACCACTCCCGCGGCATCTTCCCCGACCTGTTCGGCACGGAGAACGCCGACCGCATCGTCGAGCTGCGCACCGCCCGCCGCTTCGAGGAGGCCCGCGCCTTCGGCGCCCGGCTGTGGAGCGGCATCGGCACCGACCGGGCCGCCGCCATCGAGCGCGCGGTGCGCAAGCAGTACGCGGAACTGTTCGCCGCGTTCCCCACCCCGACCTACGCCACCTACGGCAACGTCGACATGCCGGCCCTGTGGCCGGAGTACGCCCGGCCCGGCACCACGGTCCTCGACGGGGAACGCGTCGAGATCGGCGGCCGGACCTTCGGCTTCGTCGGCGGCGGCCTGCGTACCCCGATGCGCACGCCCTACGAGATCGGCGACGAGGAGTACGCCGCCAAGATCGAGGCGGTCGGCGAGGTCGATGTCCTGTGCACCCACATCCCGCCGGAGGTGCCCGAGCTGGTCTACGACACCGTCGCGCGCCGCTTCGAGCGGGGCAGCCGCGCCCTGCTGGACGCCATCCGCCGCACCCGGCCGCGGTACGCGCTGTTCGGACACGTGCACCAGCCGCTGGCCCCCCGCATGCGGATCGGCGCCACCGAGTGCGTCAACGTGGGGCACTTCGCCGGCACCGGCACGCCCTGGGCGCTCGAATGGTGAGGCCACGCAGGCGGGGTGACGGCGGCGGGGCGGTGGCGCGGTAGCCTTCACGCTGCACACACGTGCGCAGTCAGGCGCACGTACACCTCTCCACACGGCCCGCATCCGCAAGGAGCCACGACGATGGCGGAACACACCAGTTCGAGCATCACGATCGAGGCGGCCCCGGCCGACGTCATGGCGGTGATCGCCGACTTCGGGCGCTACCCGGACTGGACCGGCGAGGTGAAGGAGGCGGAGGTCCTCGCGACCGACGGGCAGGGCCGCGCCGAGCGGGTCCGCCTCGTCATGGACGCCGGCGCCATCAAGGACGACCAGACCCTCGCCTACACCTGGACGGGTGACCACGAGGTCTCCTGGACCCTCGTCAAGTCCCAGATGCTCCGCTCCCTGGACGGCTCCTACCTGCTGAAGCCGGCCGGCGCGGGCGCCACCGAGGTCACCTACCGGCTGACGGTCGACGTGAAGATCCCCATGCTGGGCATGATCAAGCGCAAGGCCGAGAAGGTCATCATCGACCGCGCGCTCGCGGGACTGAAGAAGCGCGTCGAGTCCGGGGACGCGTAGACACCCCGGCGCCCGCCGCGCGCACGACGGTAGCGTTCACCTCCATGCGCACCCTCCTGATCACGGGCCCCGGCGGCAGCGGCCGTACGACGATCGCCGCCGCCACCGCGCTCACCGCCGCCCGCGAGGGGCACCGCACCCTCCTGCTGAGTGCCGACCGCACCGACACCCCGGGCACGGCACTGGGCGCCGCGACAGGACCGGTCCCCGCCGGGGCCGCCGAGCGCCTCACCGCCTGGCGTCCCGACGCGTCCGCCCGCTTCCGCGAGGACCTCACCGCCTTCCAGACCCGCGCCGCGAACGTGCTCGACCTCCTCGGCGCCGCCCGCCTGGACGCCGAGGAGGTCACCCCGCTGCCGGGCGCCGAGGAACTGTCCTTCCTGCGCGCCCTGCGGGACGCGGCCCTCTCCGAGCGCTACGACCTCCTCGTCGTCGACCTCCCGCCCCTCCCGCAGGCCCTCGCCCTGCTCGCCCTGCCCGAGGAACTGCGCCGCTACCTGCGCCGCCTGCTGCCGCCCGAGCGGCAGGCCGCCCGCGCCCTGCGCCCGGTCCTCGGCCGGCTGGCCGGCATCCCCATGCCCGCCGAGTGGCTGTACGAGACGGCGGCGCGCTGGGACGTCGAACTCGCCGCCGTGCAGGCCGTGCTCGCCGACCGGAACACCGCCGTACGCCTGGTCGCCGAACCCGGCCCGGCCGGCGCCGACGCCGTCCGCGCCGCATGCCTCGGCCTCGCGCTGCGCGGCCTGCGCACCGAGGCCCTGATCGCCAACCGGGTCCTGCCCGAGGCCGGCGGCGACTGGCTCGCCGGGCTCCTCGCCCAGCAGCGCAAGACCCTCGACGGCTGGCGGGAGGAGCCGTACGACGTCCACCCCGTGCCCCACCTCGGACGCGACCCGCACGGCACCGACGACCTGGAGGCCCTCGCCGTACCCGGCGTCAACCCGGCGCCCACCCCGGTCGAGTGGCCCGTCACCGACCGGACCGCCGAGGACGGCGTACTGGTCTGGCACCTCCCGCTGCCCGGCGCGATACGGGAGGAACTGGACCTGGTCCGGCGCGGCGACGAACTGCTGATCACCGCGGGCCCGTTCCGCCGGATCGTGGCGCTGCCGTCCGCCCTGCGCCGCTGCACCGTCGCCGGGGCCGCGCTCCGCGAGGGCGAGCTGCGCATCCGGTTCGCCCCCGATCCCGGCCTGTGGCCCGCCGCCGGACGGTGAACGGGGCACGTCCGTTCGGGTAACGTCGTAAGGGCGAACCGTCGTCAGGAGTCCGCCATGAGCGAAGAGCGCCCCGCACCCGAACCGGACGAGCCGCGGGCGACCGACGCCGACGCGTGGGCCACGGCCTGTGCCGAGGACCTCGCCGCCGAGAAGGCCCGCCGCCACACCGGACACGGCCCGCCGCCGGGCTCCGCGGCCGAGGAGCTGAGGAAGCTCGTGGACACGGTCGCCGACAAGCTGTCCGGGATGCGTTCACCCCTACTCGGCCCCCTCGCCGGACCCGCCGCGCAGCAGGTCGTGCGGCAGGTCGTCGAGCAGGCGAAGGCCGCCGTCGAACCCGTCGTGGAGCGCAACCCGGACGTGTTCGACCATCTCGCCGCGGCCGGCGGTGAGCTGCTCGCCGCCTACCGCTCGGCCGTCCAGGCCCAGGAGCGCCGCTGGACCGCCCGCTCGGCCGGCCGGGCCGACGACGGGCCCGACGGGCCCGACGGGCCCGGCCGGCCGGGCCGGTCCGACGGGGACGAGGGCACCGGTCCGGGAGAACGCATCGACCTGGACTGAAGCCCTGCCACGGCAGGGCCTCGGGTACGGTTGGCCG
Source organism: Streptomyces sp. NPDC006309 (assembly GCF_040613095.1). Lineage (NCBI taxonomy): Bacteria > Bacillati > Actinomycetota > Actinomycetes > Kitasatosporales > Streptomycetaceae > Streptomyces > Streptomyces sp. NPDC006309. The sequence continues at coordinate 27,213 of NZ_JBEXRO010000009.1, forward strand.
TAGCGGGGCTCGACCGGAACTGAGGGATTCATGGGACTCACCATCGGCGTCGACATCGGCGGCACGAAGATCGCGGCCGGCGTGGTCGACGAGGAAGGCAACATCCTCTCGACCTTCAAGGTGCCGACCCCCACCACGCCCGAGGCCATCGTGGACGCCATCGCCTCGGCGGTGGAGGGTGCGCGCGCCGGGCACGACATCGTCGGTGTGGGCATCGGCGCGGCCGGATACGTCAACCGGCAGCGTTCCACGGTGTACTTCGCGCCCAACATCGACTGGCGCAACGAGCCGCTCAAGGAGAAGGTCGAGGCCCGCACCGGCCTGCCCGTCGTGGTCGAGAACGACGCCAACGCCGCCGCCTGGGGCGAGTACAGGTTCGGGGCCGGCAAGGGCCACCGCAACGTCATCTGCATCACGCTCGGCACCGGCCTCGGCGGCGGCATCATCATCGGCAACAAGCTGCGCCGCGGCCACTTCGGCGTGGCCGCCGAGTTCGGCCACATCCGGATGGTCCCGGACGGCCTGCTGTGCGGCTGCGGCTCGCAGGGCTGCTGGGAGCAGTACGCCTCCGGCCGCGCCCTGGTCCGCTACGCCAAGCAGCGCGCCAACGCCACTCCCGAGCGTGCCGAGGTGCTGCTGTCGCTCGGCGACGGCACCCCCGACGGCATCGAGGGCAAGCACATCTCCATGGCCGCCCGGCAGGGCTGCCCGGTGGCCGTGGACTCCTACCGCGAGCTGGCCCGCTGGGCCGGCGCCGGCCTCGCCGACCTGGCCTCCCTCTTCGACCCCTCCGCCTTCATCGTCGGCGGCGGCCTCTCCGACGAGGGTGACCTGGTCCTCGACCCGATCCGCAAGTCGTACAAGCGCTGGCTGGTCGGCGGCAACTGGCGCCCGGTGGCCGACGTGATCGCGGCTCAGCTCGGCAACAAGGCCGGCATGGTCGGCGCGGCCGACCTGGCCCGCGAGCCCGACCCGATCATGTAACACCCCCTCCGCACGAGCCACGGCGCCCGCGCGCCCAACCTGGGAGCGCGGGCGCCGACCCGGCCGAACACCGCCCGACCCCAGCCGGGGCCCCGGGGCCCGCGGGCCCCTGCCGCCGGTGTTGGGCACCGGGGCCTCACACCCGGCCTCCTTTCCCGGCCTGGCGCCCGGGTCTCGCGCCCGGGTCTCCCGCCGGGTCTCGCGTCCGGACCCGCTCCCGGCGTGGCGCTGGGCCTCGCCCAGGGGTCGCACCCGGTTCCGGCACCTGTGTTGCCGCCCGGGCCTTGTGTTTGGCCCCGCTCGCAGGCCTGGCGCAGGGCAGGGCACCTGCGTCGGCGCCTGGGGCTCGCCAGGGGTTCGCGCTCGGGCCTGAGACACCTGTGTTGGCGCCCGGGCCTTGCGTCCGGACCTGCTCCCGGCGCGGCGCCCGGGTTTCCCGCCCGGACCCGCTCCCGGCCTGGCGCCTGGGGCTTGCCAGGGGTTCGCGTCCGGTTCCGGCACCTGCGTTGGCGCGGCCTTGTGTTTTGGCCCCGCCCCGGCCTGGCGCCTGGAACTCGCCCAGGGTTCGCGCCCGGTTCTGGCACCTGCGTTGGCGTCCGGGCCTTGTGTTTGGCCCCGCCCCGGCCTGGCGCCTGGCCCTCACCCGAGTCTCGCGCTCGGCCTGCACCGGAGTTCAGCGCTCGGTCCCGGGTTTGGGTCCGCTCCCGGCCCGGCACCTCAGCCTCGCCCGAGGGCTCGCGCTCGGACCCGTCCCGGAGTCCGGCCCCGGAACTCAGAGCCGATCCGCGCGCTTCGCGCGCATGCGGCGCGCGGCGCCCCGAGCCACAGGCGGCCCACGCCCCCCATGCGGCGTAAATTGACGGCATGGCAACTCCGCTGCTTCCCAACTCGCGCACGGAGCCCGATGGTTCCGCGGTCATCCGGGTCCTGAGCTACAACATCCGGTCGATGCGCGACGACACGGACGCGCTCGCCCGTGTCATCACCGCCTGCGCCCCCGACCTGGTCCTGGTGCAGGAGGCCCCCCGCTTCTTCCGCTGGCGCAAGAAGCTCGCCCGGCTCGCCGCGGCCTCCGGCCAGGTCGTCCTGACCGGTGGTGCCACGGCCGCGGGGCCGGCGGTCCTGTGCACGCTGCGGGCCACGGTGGAGCGCACGGAGGACGTCCTGCTCCCGCTCACCCCCGGCCTGCACCGCCGCGGTCTCGCCACGGCGGTGGTCCGGTTCGGCGGCGTCCGTCTCGGCGTGATCAGCTGCCACCTCAGCCTGAACCGGAAGGAGCGCCGCGACCAGGGCGCCCAGCTGCTGGAACGTCTCGACGGGCTCGGTGTGGAACACGCCGTCGCGGGCGGTGACCTCAACGAGCGCCCCGACGGCGACACCTTCCGCCGTCTCGCCGCCCGCCTCCAGGACTGCCGTGCCGCGGCGCCCTGGGGCGGCGAGTTCACCTCCACCCCAACCGATCCCCGGCAGCGCATCGACGCGGTCTTCGCGACCGGAGGCATCGAGGTGCTCGGCTGCGGCGTCCCGCTGGACCAGCCGGGCGTCACGCACGCCGACCTCACCGCGGCCACCGATCATCTCCCGGTGCTGGCCGCGCTGCGGGTCCCGGCCGCCTGAGGCGGGACCCGCGCCGGTGTCAGACCACGGCCCCGCGCCCGGGGCCGTCCTCCTCGTCGTCGTCCGTCCGCATCCGCGTCACCAGCGTCGCGAAGCCGCCGAGGAAGCCGCCGATGCCGAGGGTCGCCAGCCACCACGTCATGTCCCAGCCGAGCAGCACCGCCAGCAGGAGCAGTACCGGGCCGCCGACGACACCCAGCCAGGCGAACCGGGAGGTGGTGTCGGCGGCCGGCAGCGGCGGCGGCTCCGGCGGCACGAAGTGGCCCTCGTCGTCCTCGTCGAAGTCGTCGTCGGACGGCTCGGCGTGTGTGTGGTCCCGCGGGCCGACCCCGACCGCGAAGGAGACCGAGCCGCCCAGCGGCCGGGCGGGCCGCCGGCCCGCGTCGTCGCCGTCCTCGGCGGTGTCCGTACCGGTGTCCGTTCCGGTGTTCGGGCCCGCGTCCGTCCCGGCGTTCCCCGCGGTGTCCGGTCCGCTGTTCTTCTCCAGCAACGCGAGGTCCTCCACAGCCTTGAAAGGGCGCGCGCCGGGCGGATCCGGCGGCTCCTGGCCGTACCCGGCGACGATGGCCCGCCAGGCGGCGTCCTCGTCGAAGGGCACGCCCTGCTCGTCCGGCTCCCGGTCCTCCCGGCCGGAGTCGTGCTCAGCCAACTGCGGCCGTCCCTTCCTTGCCGACACCGGGTGCGAGCCGGCCGATGAAAGCGAGGCTCTCCTCGAAGATCCGGTCCGCGTCCAGGTCCAACGTCGCGACGTGGTAGCTGTGTTCCAGCACGCTCTCCGTCACGTCCGTGGACGACACCCGGCTCAGCACCCGGGCCGGGTCCGCCGCCGGCACGACATGGTCCCGGGCGCTGCGCAGCAGCAGCAACGGCTGGGTGACCTGTGGCAGCTCGCCGTCCAGCCGGCGCAGGAAGCCCCGCAGCGAGTGCGCCGCGTGCAGCGGCACCCGGTCGTACCCCAGCTCGGCCGCGCCCTCCTTCGCGATGTCGCTGGCGATGCCCTTCGTCGTCCGCACGAGGTGCCGGGCCACCGGAAGGGCGTACGCGGACAGGCCGTGCACCTTGTTCGCGGGGTTGACGACCACCACGCCCGTGACCCGCTCGCCGTGCCGCGCGGCGAGCCGGAGGGCCAGCGCACCGCCCATCGAGAGGCCGGCGACGAACACCCGGGAGCAGCGTTCGGTGAGGACGCGCAGTTCGCGGTCCACCTCCGCGTACCAGTCCTGCCAGCCCGTGAGCTGCATGTCCTCCCAGCGGGTGCCATGGCCGGGCAGCAGCGGAAGGGAAACGGTCAGGCCATGGGCCGCGTGGTGCTCCGCCCACGGGCGCAGCGACTGGGGTGAGCCGGTGAAGCCGTGGCAGAGGAGAACCCCCACCTCCCCGCCCTGGTGGCGGTACGGCTCGGCTCCGGGGAGAACTGGCATGTGCTTCACCGTACGCGACCGCACTGACACCGACCAGGGTCGTCGGGCCCATTGACGGTCCCCCGGGTTATGGTCTGTTCGACGGAAACGGGAGGCACACGGGTGTTGTACGGCACGATGAAGGTCGCCATCGGAGGCCCGCTGAAGGTCGCCTTCAGGCCCTGGGTGGAAGGCATGGAGAACATTCCGGCCGAGGGTCCCGCCATCCTGGCCAGCAACCACCTGTCCTTCTCGGACTCGTTCTTCCTGCCGGCCGTGCTGGACCGCAAGGTCACCTTCATCGCCAAGGCCGAGTACTTCACCACCCCGGGCGTGAAGGGCCGTCTCACCGCGGCCTTCTTCAAGGGCGTGGGCCAGCTCCCGGTGGACCGCTCCGGGTCGCGCGGTGCCGGCGAGGCGGCGATCAGGAGCGGCATAGAGGTCCTGGAGCGCGGCGAGCTGTTCGGCATCTACCCCGAGGGCACCCGTTCGCCCGACGGGCGGCTGTACCGGGGCAAGCCCGGCGGCCTCGCGCGCGTGGCGCTCGCCACGGGTGCGCCGGTCATCCCGGTCGCCATGATCGACACCGAGAAGATCCAGCCGCCCGGCAAGGTCGTGCCGAAGCTGATGCGGCCAGGCATCCGCATCGGCAAGCCCATGAACTTCAGCCGCTACCAGGGCATGGAACACGACCGGTTCGTGCTGCGCGCGCTGACCGACGAGGTCATGTACGAGATCATGAAGCTCTCCGGCCAGGAGTACGTCGACATGTACGCCACCGCCGCCAAACGGCAGATCGCGGAGGCGGCGAAGGCGGCGAAGGCGGCCAGGGAGAAGGCGGAGAAGACGGAGACGGCCGAGAGGGCCGAGACGGCCGAGAAGTAGCCGGGCGGTTCCTGGGCGGGGGGTCCGGGAGCCGGGGGGACATCGGGGGGACCGGGGGACATGCCCAAGCGTGAGCGCGTCGTACGGATGTCGGTCGAGCTGCCGCTGTGGCGCGCGCTCGCCGGCTACCGCGTCCTGACCACGCTGTACGCCATCGGCCTGTGCGCCACCGCGTACGGCCACTTCGTCCGGCCCTGGATCGCCGTCGGCTACTACGCCGTCCTGGTGGTGTGGACCCTCGCCACCCTGCCCAGGGTGGCGAACGCGGCGAGCTGCACCCGGGGCTTCCTGGCCGCCGACCTGGCCGTCGCCCTCGCCGGCATCCTGCTCACCCCGCTCGCCGACAGCCACGAGCGGATCGTGGGCGGCGGCCCCACCCTGCCGTCGATATGGACGGCCGGCGCGGTGCTGGCCTTCGCCATCAAGGGCGGCTGGCGCTGGGCGGCCGTCGCGTCCACGGCCGTGGCCGCCGCCAACCTGGCCGAGCGCGGCCACCCCGCCCGGGACACCGTGCACAACGTGATCCTCGTCTGGGTCGCCTCCATCGCGATCGGCTACGTGGTGGAGGTGGCCCGCGCCTCCGAACGCACCCTCGCCCGCGCCCTGGAGATCGAGGCCGCGACCCGGGAGCGGGAACGGCTGGCCCGGGACATCCACGACGGCGTGCTCCAGGTGCTGGCGATGGTGAAGCGGCGCGGCACCGCCCTGGGAGGTGAGGCGGCCGAGCTGGGCCGGCTGGCCGGGGAGCAGGAGGTGGCGCTGCGCACGTTGGTGTCGGGCGGTCTGGTGCCCGTGTCGCGGGTGTCGCGGGACGCGGCGGCCGGAGCCGTCGTCCGTGCCGTCGAGGTGGCGGACGAGGACGGCCCGGCCGGCCCGGCCGGCCCGGCCGGCCCGGTCGACCTGCGCTGCCTGCTCGCCCAGTACGCCTGCGCCCGGGTCGCCCTCGCCGAGCCCGGCGCCCCGGTGCCGCTGCCGCCGGCCGTGGCCCGGGAGGTGGCCGCCGCCGTCGGGGCCGCCCTGGACAACGTGCGCCGGCACGCCGGGCAGGAGGCGCGGGCCTGGATCCTGGTGGAGGACGAGCCGGGCGAGGTCGTCGTCACCGTCCGGGACGACGGCCCCGGTATCCCCGCGGGCCGGCTCGCCCAGGCCGAGGGCGAGGGGCGGCTCGGGGTGGCCCTGTCGATCCGGGGCCGGCTGCGCGACCTCGGCGGCAGCGCCGAGGTCGTCTCCGTCCCGGGACAGGGCACGGAAGTGGAACTGAAGGTACCGAAGGGCGCCGTGCGGGCGCGGGGGAAGAAGGCGGAGCAGCGATGACGGAGCAGCGGGATCCGGTCAGGGTCATGGTGGTGGACGACCATCCGATGTGGCGGGACGCGGTCGCCCGGGATCTGGCCGAGTCCGGCCTGGAGGTGGTCGCCACCGCCGGCGACGGCGAGCAGGCGGTCCGCCGTGCCAGGGCCACCGCTCCCGACGTCCTGGTACTGGACCTCAACCTGCCCGCCAAGCCCGGTGTCCAGGTGTGCAGGGAACTGGTCGCCCACGACCCGGCGTTGCGGGTCCTCGTGCTCTCCGCGAGCGGCGAGCACGCGGACGTGCTGGAGGCCGTGAAGTCCGGTGCGACCGGCTACCTGCTGAAGTCCGCCTCCACCGAGGAACTGCTGGACGCGGTGCGCCGTACCGCCGCCGGCGACCCGGTGTTCACGCCGGGCCTCGCCGGTCTGGTCCTCGGGGAGTACCGGCGGCTGGCCGCCGAGCCCGCGCCCGCCCCGGACGCCGGTGAGCCGGGCGCGCCGCGGCTGACGGACCGGGAGACGGAGGTGCTGCGGCTGGTGGCGAAGGGCCTGAGCTACAAGCAGATCGCCGAACGCCTCGTCATCTCCCACCGCACGGTGCAGAACCACGTCCAGAACACCCTGGCCAAGCTCCAGCTGCACAACCGGGTGGAGCTGGTGCGGTACGCGATCGAGCGCGGGCTCGACGACGCGTAGCGCGCGCCGGGCCGTGCGCCGGAATGACTCGTCCCCGCCCCTCCCGTGTGACCTGACTCACCATTAGCGTGACCGGTCGTCAGGCAACCGCGGAGAAGGGACTTCCCCATGCGGGTCGGAGTACTGACCGGAGGCGGCGACTGCCCCGGGCTCAACGCCGTCATCCGGGGCATCGTCCGCAAGGGCGTGCAGGAGTACGGCTATGACTTCGTCGGCTTCCGGGACGGCTGGCGCGGCCCCCTCGAAGGCTCCACCGTGCCCCTCGGCATCCCCGCGGTGCGCGGCATCCTGCCCCGCGGCGGCACCATCCTCGGCTCGTCGCGGACCAACCCCCTCAAGGAGGAGAACGGCATCCGCCGGATCAAGGACAACCTGGCCGCACTGGACGTCCAGGCCCTCGTCGTGATCGGCGGCGAGGACACCCTGGGCGTCGCCGCGCAACTGTCCGACGGGTACGGGGTGCCCTGCGTCGGAGTGCCCAAGACGATAGACAACGACCTGTCCGCCACCGACTACACCTTCGGTTTCGACACCGCCGTCAACATCGCCACCGAGGCCATCGACCGGCTGCACACCACCGCCGAGTCCCACATGCGGGTCCTGGTGGTGGAGGTGATGGGCCGGCACGCCGGCTGGATCGCCCTGCACTCGGGCCTGGCCGGCGGTGCCAACGTCATCCTCATCCCCGAGCAGCGCTTCGACATCGAGCAGGTCTGCGGCTGGGTGACCTCCCGCTTCCGGGCGTCGTACGCGCCGATCGTCGTCGTCGCCGAGGGCGCCATGCCCAAGGACGGCGCCATGGTGCTCAAGGACGGGTCGCTGGACTCCTTCGGGCACGTCCGGCTGTCCGGGGTGGGCGAGTGGCTGGCCAAGGAGATCGAGCGCCGTACCGGCAAGGAGGCCCGCACCACGGTCCTCGGGCACGTCCAGCGCGGCGGCACCCCCAGCGCCTACGACCGCTGGCTCGCCACCCGCTTCGGGCTGCACGCCGTCGACTGCGTCCACGACGGCGACTTCGGCACGATGGTCGCTCTGCGCGCCACCGACATCGTCCGCGTCCCCCTCGCCGAGGCGACGGCCAGGCTGAAGACGGTGGACCCGGAGCTGTACCGGGAGGTCGGCGTGTTCTTCGGCTGAGGCACGGGCGGGCCCGGGAACCCCGTACGGTCCCCGGACCCGCCGGGCCCACGCCGTCCCGCGCGCGTTACGGCGTCACGCGCGCCCCGCGGAGCCCGTCGAGCAGCTCATGGACGACCGCCGCGCCGTTCAGGGTGAGGACCGACTCCGGGTGGAACTGGACCCCGGCGAACCCGGGCCCCCGCAGCGCGTGCACCTCGCCGTTCGCCGCCCGGCTCACCTCGACGCCGCGAGCGGCCAGCCCGCGGGCCGCCGCGTCGTCGCAGCGGGCGGCGAAACTGTTGTAGAAACCGGCGGTCTCCGGCCGCCCGAACAGATCGATCACCGTCTGCGCCCCCTGGTGGGGCACCTCCTTGCGGACCAGTTCCAGGCCCAGCTCGGCGGCGATCAGCTCATGGCCCAGGCAGACGCCCAGCACCCCGTGCCGGTGCGTCCGCAGCACGTCGGCGGCGAGCGTCCGCAGGAACCGCATCTTCGGGTCGGCCGCGTCACGGGGGTCGCCGGGGCCGGGGCCGAGCACCACCGGTCCCCCGTGCGCGAGCACGGCCGCCCGCAGCCCCGGCTCGTCGTAGCGCCGCACACTCACCCCGAGGCCGCCCGAGCGCAGCACGTGCGCCAGCATCGCGGTGAACGTGTCCTCGCCGTCGACCACGAGGGCGTGCCCGGTCGGCTCCGGGGCGCGGTCCTGCATCCGCAGCCAGAACGGGGCGAGCGCGGCCCGCCGCCCGTCCAGCGCCGCCCGCACCCGCGGGTCGTCGGCCAGCCGGGGCCGCCCGGGCTCCGTACGCGGCGGGGCCGGCCGGACCCCGAGGGCGGCCAGCACGCCCGCGGCCTTGGCGTGGGTCTCCGCGACCTCGCCGGCCGGGTCCGAGCCGCGCACCAGCGTGGCCCCGACCGGGACGCGCACCCGGCCGTCGGCGCCGATGTCGGCGGTGCGGATCAGGATGGGGGAGTCGAGGGTCTGGGCGCCCCCGGAGTCCCGGCCGAGCAGCGCCAGCGCACCGGCGTAGTACCCGCGGCCCGTGCCGTCCGGCCCGAGGGGCTCGTACCGCTCGATCACCCGGCAGGCGTTCTGCACCGGCGAGCCGGTGACGGTCGCCGCGAACATGGTCTCCCGCAGCACGTCCCGCGCGTCCAGGGACGACCTGCCGCGCAGCTCGTACTCGGTGTGCGCCAGGTGGGCCATCTCCTTCAGCCGCGGGCCGACGACGACCCCGCCCATGTCGCCGACGGTGCACATCATCTTCAGTTCCTCGTCGACGACCATCGACAGTTCCTCGGTCTCCTTGCGGTCGGCGAGGAAGGAGAGCAGGTGCTCCGGCGTGGGGCCCCCGGCGGGATAGCGGTACGTCCCGCTGATCGGGTTCATCACGACCGTCCCCCCGGACATCCGGACGTGCACCTCCGGGCTGGCGCCGACCAGCGTCCGCCCGCCCGCCTCCGGCCCGGTGTGCACGACGAACGTCCAGTACGCGCCGCGTTCGCCCGCGAGCAGCCGCCGGAACAGCGCGAGCGCGTCGGCGCGGCCGAAGCCGGGGATCCGGCCCTCGTACGTGCGCCGGATCACGAAGTTCGCGCCCTCGCCCCGGCCGATCTCCTCGCGCAGCACTCGGCCGACGATCCGCGCGTACTCCTCGTCGGGCACGTCGAATCCGCCGTCCTCGACCCGCACGTCGTGCGCGGGCAGCTGCGCGAGGACCTCGTCCAGGGGCAGGGTGTGCGTCTCCTCGGGGGTGAGGACGAGCAGCGGGGTGCCGTCGTCGCGGACGTCGAAGCCGCGCTCGCGGATCTGCCCGAAGGGCACGAGGGCGAGCCCCTCGTCCGGCAGGTCGGCGAGCCGCTCGCGGCGGGTCACCGGCCCGAGCAGCACCTCCACGGTCCGCTCGTCACGGCCGGGGGTGCGGCGGCGGAGCAGGGCGAAGGGGCGGGGGTCGCGGAGCAGGTCCTTCAGACGCACGGGTCGGCTTCCTTCTCGATCGTGTGACGGAGAGGAACGGCCCCGGGAACGCCGAAGGCCGCCCCTCGGGCGGCCTTCGCGAAGTGTGGGTACGCGCGATCAGCGGGCCGCCGGAGAAGCGGTCCACCACCAGTTCTGGATCGACGGCGCGAACATGCGAAAAACCCTACCTCACCCCCACGGTGTCCAGGGGGTAATCTCTGCGTCTCATTCTTCGAGCCGGAGCAAAATCATTCGACACGACCCCGTAGTGTTTATGGGGTGACCGTGAACGCTAAGACCAGCCCGAGCGCTGGCAACACCTGGCGAGACCTGCCCGCGGCGCAGCAGCCCGAGTACCCCGACGCCGAGGCCCTGCGCGCAGCGATCGCGGACCTCGAGTCGTATCCGCCGCTCGTCTTCGCGGGCGAGTGCGACCAGCTGCGCGCCCGGATGGCGGCCGTCGCCAAGGGAGAGGCGTTCCTCCTCCAGGGCGGCGACTGCGCCGAGGCCTTCGACGGGGTGTCGGCCGACCACATCCGCAACAAGCTGAAGACGCTGCTCCAGATGGGTGCCGTCCTCACCTACGCGGCCTCCGTGCCGGTGGTGAAGGTCGGCCGTATCGCGGGGCAGTACTCCAAGCCCCGTTCGAAGCCCACCGAGACCCGCGACGGCGTCACCCTGCCGGTGTACCGGGGCGACTCCGTCAACGGCTTCGACTTCACCCCCGAGTCCCGTATCCCGGACCCCGAGCGGCTGAAGCGCATGTACAACGCCTCGGCCTCCACGCTGAACCTGGTCCGCGCCTTCACCACCGGCGGTTACGCCGACCTGCGCCAGGTGCACGCCTGGAACCAGGACTTCGTGCGGACCTCGCCGTCGGGCCAGCGCTACGAGCAGCTCGCGCGGGAGATCGACAACGCGCTGAACTTCATGCGGGCCTGCGGTACGGACCCGGAGGAGTTCAAGACCGTCGAGTTCTTCTCCTCGCACGAGGCCCTGCTGCTGGACTACGAGTCCGCCCTGACCCGCATCGACTCCCGCACCGGCAAGCTGTACGACGTCTCCGCGCACATGGTGTGGATCGGTGAGCGCACCCGGCAGCTGGACGGCGCGCATATCGAGTTCGCCTCGCAGATCCGCAACCCGATCGGCATCAAGCTCGGCCCCACCACCACGGCCGAGGAGGCGCTGCGGTACATCGACCGCCTCGACCCCGAGCGGGAGCCGGGCCGGCTGACCTTCATCGTCCGTATGGGCGCCGACAAGATCCGCGACCGGCTCCCCGAGCTGGTGGAGAAGGTCACGGCGTCCGGTGCGACGGTGGCCTGGGTGACCGACCCGATGCACGGCAACACCTTCGAGGCGGCCTCCGGGCACAAGACCCGCCGCTTCGACGACGTGCTCGACGAGGTCAAGGGCTTCTTCGAGGTCCACAAGGCGCTCGGCACCCACCCGGGCGGCATCCATGTGGAGCTGACCGGCGACGACGTCACCGAGTGCGTGGGCGGCGGCGACGAGATCTTCGTCGACGACCTGCACCAGCGCTACGAGACGGCCTGCGACCCGCGGCTGAACCGCAGCCAGTCGCTGGACCTGGCGTTCCTGGTGGCCGAGATGTACCGGGACCAGTGACCGGGGAGCACTGACCGGGGAGCACCGGCCTCCTGGGGCGCGGATCACATGCGATCCGCGCCCCCCGCTCTTTTGCGAGTCCCGCGGGTGTGGGTAAGGTTAGGTTTGCCTCACCGGGAACGGGATGGCAGGAGGACAGCGACCCCGTCGGGAGGTGAACCGCGTGTACGTGTGCAGTTGCTTCGGCATCACCGAGGCCCAGGTCGAGCGGCACGCGGCGAACGGCGCCTGCACCCCGCGTCAGGTCGCCTCCGCCTGCAAGGCCGGCACCGACTGCGGTTCCTGTGTCCGCCGCATCCAGGCCCTTCTCGGCCGGGGCGCCGCCCCGCGCACCGAGCCGGCCGGCCGGGGCCTGCCCGCCCTGGCGGAGGTCGCGGACGCCGCGTAGCCGCGACGCGGTTCAGCTCTCCGGCTGCTCGATCACCTGGGCGATGTAGAGGGCCTCGCCGAGTTTCTCCAGCAGTTCCAGCTGGGTGTCCAGGTAGTCGATGTGCTGCTCCTCGTCGGCGAGGATGTCCTCGAAGATGTTCGCGGACGTGATGTCACCCTTCTCGCGCATCACCCGGATGCCCCGCCTGAGGCGGTCGATCGCCTCCACCTCTACCTGCCGGTCGGCCTCGAACATCTCCCGGACCGTCTGCCCCACCCGGACGTGGAACAACCGCTGGTAGTTGGGCAGCCCCTCCAGGAACAGGATCCGGTCGGTGAGCACCTCGGCGTGCTTCATCTCGTCGAACGACTCGTGCCGCGTGTACTTGGCGAGCTTGGTCCAGCCGAAGTTCTCCTGCATCTTCGCGTGCAGGAAGTACTGGTTGATGGCGGTCAGCTCGCCGGTGAGCTGCTCGTTGAGGAACTCGATGACCTCGGGGTCGCCCTGCATCGCAGCGGCTCCTTCCACACGGGGAACGGGGGAGGTGTGCGGCGGCATGATTGCACCGGCGGCGATGATCGTCCAGTAAGTGCGTACTTAGTGAGTACGTACTGAGTTGTCGGCAATTGTCCGGCTCGTGCGCGGGTGGTCAAGGGCATTGCCCGAGGTCTGTCAGGATGGATACATGGGTCATCCGGTCGAGCGAGAGTCTGGGGCGGCGGCGGGGTCCGAGCTTCCGCCGGGTCAGCGGCTCCAGCGCGGCTGGCCGGTCACGCACTACGGTCCGGTGCCCAAGTTCCGGCCGGAGCGCTGGGAGTTCCGGATCTTCGGTGCCACCGCCGACGGTGACAAGCACACCTGGGACCACGAGGAGTTCACGGCGCTTCCGTACACCACCGTGGTCGCCGACCTGCACTGCGTGACGAAGTTCAGCATGCCCGGTGCGGAGTGGGGCGGCGTCCCCGCCCGCACGATCCTGGAGCTCGCGCCGCCGGCCCCGGACGTCACCCATGTGATGGTCTGGGCGGAGTACGGCTTCAGCTCGAACCTGCGCCTCGCGGACTTCGCCTCCGACCGCGCGATCTTCGCCACCCACAAGGACGGCGAGCTCCTCACCGCCGAGCACGGCTTCCCGGTCCGCCTGATCGTGCCGCACCTGTACGCCTGGAAGGGGCCCAAGTGGGTCCGGGGCGTTGAGTACATGACGGCCGACCGGCGCGGCTTCTGGGAGGAGCGCGGGTACCACAACATCGGGGACCCCTGGAAGGAGCAGCGCTACTCCTACCAGGAGGAGCCCGGCGACGGCCCCGAGCTGTGACCCCCGGCCCCCCAGGGGTCAGTGATGGTACTGGTGCACCACCGCGTGCCCCTTGCCCCGCCCGATCGTCCACCTGTTGACCGGCGTGGTCACGACGAAGGCGAGCGTGAGCGAGACCGCGAGGGAGATCCAGAACAGCGGATCGCCGAGCGTCGCGTCCATCGCGGACGGCCAGACCACGATCACACCGTTGTCGATCAGCTCCATCACGGCGATGGACAGGGTGTCGGCGGCCAGCGCCACCCGGACGGCCGTACGAAGGTCCACCCCGGCGCGCAGGACCCCGCGCAGGGTCAGCGAGTAGCCGAAGAAGAAGGCCAGGACGATCGCCAGCAGCGTGGTCGGCAGGTTGCCCCAGCCGAACGCGGTGCCCACGACCATGCCGAGCACCTCGCCGATCGCGCAGCCGGTCAGGCAGTGCAGCGTGGCCCTCACGGCCGTCGACCAGGTGGCCGAGGTGCCGGTGTGCCCGTGGTGCTGGTGTTCGTGGCCGGTGTGGGTCTGGTCCATGGTTTCCCCCGAGCCGAGTGACGGTTCCTGTCGTCCGTGAGAACCAGATACCCCTAGGGGGTATTCCTGAACGGGTCAGGAATCCCGGAGCTTCTTCAGCCGCTCCACGTCCGCCGCGTTGCCCTCCCGGCCGCCCGGCGTCTCGATGACCAGCGGGACGCCCGCCGTCGCCGGATGGGTCATCAGGGCGCGGAAGGGCTCCTCGCCGATGTGGCCGGCGCCGATGTTCTCGTGCCGGTCCTTGTGCGCGCCCGCCACGTCCTTGGAGTCGTTCGCGTGGATCAGCTTCAGCCGGCCCTCACCGACCGTGTCCACCAGCAGGTCCAGGGTGCGGTGCATGCCGTCCGGCCCGGCCAGGTCGTGCCCGGCGGCGAAGATGTGGCAGGTGTCCAGGCACACGCCCAGCTTCGGATGCGCGTCCAGCGCGTCGAAGTACGGCCCGAAGTCCCAGGTCCGCGAGCACAGCGAGGCGCCCTGCCCGGCGGTCGACTCCAGCAGCAGGAACGGGTCGTCGTCGTGGGTCAGCTCGTCCAGCAGCGGCAGCAGATGCTCCCGCACCTGCTTCAGGGCCACCTCCCGCGCCCGTCCGCCGGTCGCGCTCCCGGTGTGCACGACCACGCCCAGCGCGCCGATCTCCCGCCCGCGCCGCAGCGAGTGCCGCAGCGACCGTACCGACCCCTCCACGGTCGCCTCGGTGTGCGAGCCGAAGTTGATCAGGTAGGGGGCGTGGACGTACGCCGGTACCGACTCCTCGGCGCACGCCGCGCGGAACGCCTCGTCCTGCCGCGGGTTCCCGGCGGGCGTGGCCCAGCCGCGCGGGTTGGCGACGAAGACCTGCACGGTCTCGGCCTTCAGCTCACGGGCGTACGACAGGCCCACGGAGTGCAGGCCGCCGGCCACGGGCACATGGCTGCCGACCGGGTTGCGGGGGCGGAGGGGCGACGGATCGGGACTCACCCGTTCAGGGTGTCATGCCCGGCCCGGCGCCCGGACCGCGGTCCGCGGTGACACCGCTCACCGGATGGTGATCGTGATCGTCGCTCCCTTGGGCGCCCTGTCGCCGCCGGCCACCGACTGCTTCTTCACGGTGTCGCCGAACAGTCCGAGCAGCCCGCGGTCGTCGTCGACCTCGAAGCCGGCCGCCTCCAGCCGCCGGTGCGCGTCGTCCACACTGTCCCCGACCACGTCCGGGACCTTGACCATCTCCGGGCCCCTGGACAGCGTCAGCGTGACCGTGTCGCCCTCGGCGGCCTTCCTGCCGTCCCGGGGGCTCTGGGCGGCCACCTCGCCCTTGTCGTACGAGGAGTTGACCCGCCCGGTGGCGATCCGCACGGTCAGCCCCGCGTCCGTCAGCTCCTGCTTCGCGCTGTCCACGTCCTCGCCGGTGACGTCCGGCACGTCGATGGGGCTGCCCTTGCTGACGGTCAGCGCGATCGCCGACCCGGCGTGCCGCTCGGTGCCCGCGTCCGGGGTCGTACCGATCACCGAGCCCTTGGGCACGTCGTCGCTGAACGCGCGCGTGACCATGCCCGGCTCCAGGCCGTCCGCCTTCAGCCGCGCCTGCGCCTTCGCCAGCGGCCGGCCCGCCACGTCGGGCACCTTCACCGTCTTCGGGCCCAGCGACACGGTCAGGGTCACCGCGTCGTGGTCCCGGATCCGGCCGCCGACCGCGGGGTCGCTGCTGATGACCGTGCCGCGCCTGATCGTGTCGCTGTAGGCGTGTTTGACCTGCCCGACGTCGAGCCCGGCCTCCTTCAGCCGCGCCCTCGCCTGCGCCTCCGTCTTCGCCAGCAGCGGCGGGACCTCGGTGAACTGGCCGGAGTTGATGTACCAGACCCCGGCGCCCACGCCGAACACCACCAGTACCGCCGCGACGACCGCCAGCACCGTGCGCCTGGGCCGCGCCGGGCGCCGCCGCTCAGGAGGCGGCGGCGGGCTCGCGAAGCGGGCGGTGCGGTCGGTGACGTCCGCGGGGGCGTCGCCGTCGACGGGCCGCGGCCGGGGCACGGTCAGCGAGCGCGGGATCACGCTCGTGCGGTCACCGGCGTTGTCGTGCTCCGCGGTCAGCGCCTGCGGCGGCAGCGCGTCCAGCTGCTCGTCGGTCAGCCCCTCGCGGGCCCCGCGCACCTGGAGGAGCAGCGCCACGGCGTCGTGCGGCCGGAGGTCCGGGGTGCGCGCGGTGGCCGACGCCACCAGCTCGTCCAGCTGGTACGGCAGCCCGGGCACGAGCGCCGAGGGCGGCGGTACGTCCTCGTGGATGTGCCGGTAGAGCACCTGGGCCGGGGATTCACCGGCGTGCGGCTTGCCGCCGGTCAGCATCTCGTACAGGACCACACCGCACGCGTACACGTCGACGCGCGGGTCCGCGGTGCCCTGCTCGATCTGCTCGGGGGCGAGATAGGAGACGGTCCCGAGGACGGCGCCCGTCGTGCTGGTCACCGTGTCCACGGAGCGCACCAGCCCGAAGTCGGCCACCTTGACCCGGCCGTCGTCCCCTATGAGCACGTTCTCCGGCTTCATGTCCCGGTGCACGAACCCGGCCCGGTGGGCGGCGCCCAGCGCGGCCAGCACCGGCTCCAGGACGTCCAGGGCGGCCCGCGGCTGCACGGCGCCCCGCTCGCGCAGCACGTCCCGCAGGGTGCACCCGGCGACGTACTCCATCGCCAGGTACACGTACGACCCGTCGGTGCCCTGGTCGAAGACCTGCACCACGTTGGGGTGGTCGAGCCGGGCGACGGACTTCGCCTCCCGGATGAACCGCTCGACGAAGGACCCGTCGGCCGCGAGCGCCGGGTGCATCACCTTCAGCGCGAGGACGCGGTCCAGGCGGGTGTCCAGGGCCCGGTAGACCGTGGCCATACCGCCGGCCGCGACCCGCGCGTCGACGCGGTAGCGGCCGTCGAGCAGCTGACCGACGAGGGGGTCCTGAAGGGTCGTATCCACGCAGGGGAGTCTACGAGGACCCACCGACACCACCGCCGGCCACGGTGCCCCAGGCGGCGGAATGCAGCAGAGCTGTGACCGTCACGGACGCGGAGCCCGGCGGGAGGCGAGGGCCGGCCGGAGCCGGCCCCCGCTCCGTGCGCAAGGGCCTGGAGGGCGCGCCTAGAAGGCGGGCCGTTCCGGGTCCAGGCGGGCGAGGCCCGCGGCCGGGGAGGAGGCCTGCGCGAAGTGGCGCCGCGGGATCCGCCCGGCCCGCCGGGCCAGCCGCCCCGCCTCCACGGCGTGCCTCATGGCCGCGGCCATCAGCTCCGGCTCCTGCGCCCGCGTCACCGCGGACGCCAGCATCACCCCGGCACAGCCCAGCTCCATCGCGAGGGCCGCGTCGGACGCCGTACCGGCCCCCGCGTCCAGGATCACCGGCACGCGCGCGTGCTCCACGATCAGCTGGAAGTTGTGCGGGTTGCGGATACCGAGACCGGACCCGATCGGCGAGCCCAGCGGCATCACCGCCGCACAGCCGGCGTCCTCCAGCTTCCGCGCGAGGACGGGGTCGTCGTTGGTGTACGGCAGCACCGTGAACCCCTCGTCGACCAGCGTCTCCGCGGCGTCCAGCGTCTCCACCGGGTCCGGCAGCAGCGTCCGCTCGTCGGCGATGACCTCCAGCTTGATCAGGTCCGTGCCCAGCGCCTCCCGGGCCAGCCGGGCGGTCAGCACGGCCTCGCCGGCGGTGAAACAGCCCGCCGTGTTCGGCAGCACCCGGATGCCGAGCCGCTCCAGCACGGACAGCACCGAGCCGTGCACGCCGAGGTCCACCCGGCGCATCGCGACCGTGGTCAGCTCCGTGCCGGAGGCGATGAGCGAGCGCTCCAGCACGTCCAGACTGGGCGCCCCTCCCGTGCCCATGATCAGCCGGGAGGAGAGGGTCAGCCCACCGAGGACCAGGGGATCGTCGGCCATGACTCAGCCTCCCTGCACGGCGGTGAGGACCTCGACGCGGTCGCCCTCGGCGAGGGCGGTCGCCGCCCACCGTGCGCGCGGGACGACGGTCTCGTTGACGGCGGCGGCCACCCCGCGCGGCGCCGCGGTGAGGGACCCCACCAGGGCGTCCAGCGCGGTGCCCGCGACGATGCGGCGGGGTTCGCCGTTGACGGAGATGGTGACGGAAACGTTCATGCGGGCTGCTCCAGCTGTTCCACGGGTGCGGCGCCGAACCGCCGCGGGGTGAACGGACGTGCCTCCGGAGGAAGGGTCCCGGTGACCAGGGTGTGCGCCAGCACGTCCCCGGTGACCGGCGTGAGCAGCACCCCGTTGCGGTGGTGCCCGGTGGCCAGCAGCAGCCCGTCCAGGCCGGACGGGCCGAGCAGCGGCGCGTTGTCGGGGGAGGCGGGCCGCAGCCCGGCCCGGGTCTCGGTGAGCGGCAGCTCGGTGATGCCGGGCACCAGCTCGTGGGCGTCGCGCAGCAGCTCGTACACGCCGCCGGCCGTGACCGTCGTGTCCCAGCCCTGCTCCTCGCTGGTGGCGCCGACGACCAGCTCGCCGTTCTCCCGGGGCACCAGGTAGACCTGGCTGCCGCGGACCACCGCCCGCACCGTACGGCTCAGGAACGGCGCGAACCGGCGCGGCACGGTCAGCCGCAGCACCTGCCCCTTGACCGGCCGGACCGGGGGACGCAGCTCCTCCGGCAGGCCCGCGAGCCGCCCGCTCAGGCTCCCGGCCGCGAGCACCACCTGACCTGCGCTCAGCCCGGTCCCGTCGGCCGTGGTGACCCCGGTGGCCCGGCCCCCCGCGACGTCCAGCCGCTCGGTCCACGCGCGGTGGAACACCACGCCGGCCCGCTCGCACGCCGCCATCAGGGCCGCCGACAGCCGCCGCGGGTCGACCTGGTGGTCGCCGTCGACCCGCAGGCCGCCGCGCACCCCGGGCGCCAGCATCGGCTCCAGGCGGCGGCACTCCCGCCCGGACAGCCACTCGGAGGCGAGCCCCGATCGCTGCTGCAAGGAGTGCAGGTCCCGCAGGTGCGCGCGGTCGTCGGCGTTGAGCGCGACGGCGAGGGTGCCGCAGCGGCGGTAACCGGGGTCGTGGCCGGTCAGCTCGGACAGCTCGGCCACGAACTCGGGGTAGCGGCGGGCCGACTCCAGGTTGAGGGCGAGCAGCGTCTCCTCGCCGTAGTGCAGTTCGGTGACCGCGGCCAGCATCCCGGCCGCGACCCGGGCGGCCCCGCCACCCGGCTCGGGGTCCACCACGGCCGTGGCCAGACCGCGTTGCGCGGCCCGCCAGGCCGTGACCAGGCCGATGATCCCGCCCCCGATGACGAGGACGTCGGACGTACGTGACGACATGGGCGTCCAGCCCCTCCCTTCGCCGGCATGACCCGGATCAGGTTCGTACGGTCGGAGGCCGCCAGCCTCCCTCTCAGCCCGGTGCGTCCGGGCTCCCGCGAGTGCTTGTACGGTGGCCACCCTAGCCCGCCCCGCTCACCACGCGTAAGGGAGTCCTCCGCCATGTCCCGCTCGCTCGACGGACTGCATTTCGCCCCCGTGGCGGACCAGGCCCCAGGTCAGGTGGGCACCCGCACCCGGTTCGCCTACCACGAGGACGACGGCGCGATCTGGGCCGGGTACGCGGGCGGCGACGTCGTACGGGGCCACCTGGTCGGCACCCGCGAGGGCGACCGGCTGGACTTCCGCTACGTGCAGCTGAGGACCGACGGGACGACCGCCTCCGGGCACTGCGTGTCCACGGTCGTGGAACTGCCCGACGGGCGGCTGCGGCTGGAGGAGGCCTGGGAGTGGGAGTCCCGGCCGGGCTCCGGCACCAGCGTTGTGGAACAGGTCACCGAGCACGCCCCCTGACTGACGGAACGTCACCTGACTAAGGTGATCGGGTGAGCGAGCAGACAGCGCAAGAGGGCACGTCGCAAGGACCCCGCGTGGTCGTCGTCGGCGCGGGCATGGCCGGGGTCCAGACCGCGGTCGCCCTGCGGGAACAGGGCTTCCGGGGGACGGTGACCGTCATCGGGGCCGAGGCCCACCAGCCCTACGACCGGCCGCCGCTGTCGAAGGCCGTCCTGCTCGGCAAGGCCGAGGGATCCGCCTTCGACGTGGACTTCGAGGCCCTCGGCGTCGAGCTGCGCCTCGGCTGCGAGGTGCGCGGCCTGCGCCCCGCCGACCACGAACTGGACACCGGGACCGGCCCGGTGCCCTACGACGTCCTGGTCCTCGCCACCGGCGCCGAACCGGTCACCCTGCCCGGCACCGAGGACCTGCCCGGCGTACACCTGCTGCGCACCCTGGACGACGCCGAACGGCTGCGGCCCGTCCTCGCCCGGCAGCACGACGTCGTGGTCGTCGGCGCCGGCTGGATCGGCGCCGAGTTCGCCACCGCCGCCCGCGAGGCGGGCTGCGGGGTGACCGTCGTCGAGGCCGCGGACCGGCCGCTCGCCGGCGCCCTGCCCGCCGAGGTCGCCGCCCCCATGGCCGCCTGGTACGCCGACGCCGGCGTGGAACTGCGCACGCACGCGCGCGTGGAGCGCGTCGAGCCCGGCGCGGTGCTGCTCGCCGACGGCACACGGCTGCCCGCCGGCGCCGTCGTCGTCGGCATCGGCGCCCGCCCCGCCACCGCCTGGCTGGCCGGCTCCGGCATCGAGCTGGGCGCGCACGGCGAGATCATCGCCGACGCCCGCCTGCGCACCTCCCTGCCGGATGTGTACGCCGTCGGCGACTGCGCCTCGTTCCCGTCGGCCCGCTACGGCGAACGGCTGCTCGTCCACCACTGGGACAACGCCCTCCAGGGCCCGCGCACGGTCGCCGCGAACATCCTCGCCGCCGACCACCTCGGCGACACCCCGCAGACCTACGACCCGGTGCCGTACTTCTGGTCCGAGCAGTTCGGCCGGTTCGTGCAGCACGCCGGCCACCACGCCGCCGCCGACCGCCTGGTCTGGCGCGGCGACCCGGCGGGACCGGCCTGGACGGTGTGCTGGCTGCGCGAGGACCGGCTGGTGGCCCTGCTGGCGGTCGGCCGCCCCCGGGACCTGGCGCAGGGACGACGGCTGATCGAGGCGGGCCGGCGCATGGACGTCCGGGCACTGGCCGACCCGAGCCGCCCCCTGAAGGACGCCGGCACCGACTAGCCGGCCGCGCCCTTCGGGGCACGTCGGCGGCGGCCGGCCGGCCCCGGCACATCGTCCCAGGTGGACCCACCTGGCTTCCGACTGTCAGTGGGGGATGGCAGGCTTGTCCTGTGACCGAGATTGACGCAAAGATCGAAGCTCTCGTCCCCGCCTGGCTCACCCTGCCCGATATCGCCGAGATGTTCGGTATCGAGGTGACGCGTGTGCGGCAGCTGGTCAAGGACGGCCAGCTCATCGCCGTACGCCGAGGTGAGAACAGGGCGCTGTACGTCCCCGCCGCCTTCATCGACGAGGACAAGATCGTCAAGGGCCTGACCGGGACCCTGACGCTCCTGCGGGACGACGGCTTCACCGATGAAGAGATGATCGAGTGGCTCTTCACCCCCGACCCGACCCTGCCCGGCACCCCCGCGCAGGCCCTGAGCGAGAATCGCGGCACGGAGGTGAAGCGCCGCGCCCAGGCGCTCGCCGTCTGAGGCGGCCCGCACCAGGGGCCGGCGTGCGGGCCCCGCGCCCGCACGCCACCCGCACCGTCAGACACACCGACCACGGGGGGACCCACGCATGTCCGACACCGCCCGCGCCGCGCTCGCCGACGCCCGGCTGTACCTGTGCACGGACGCCCGTAAGCGCCAGGGCGACCTGCCGGAGTTCCTGGACGCGGTGCTGGCCGGCGGTGTCGACATCGTGCAGCTGCGCGACAAGGGCATGGAGGCGGCCGAGGAGCTGGAACACCTCCGGGTGCTCGCCGACGCCTGCGCCCGGCACGGCAAGCTCCTCGCGGTCAACGACCGCGCGGACGTCGCCCACGCCGCCCGCGCCGACGTGCTGCACCTCGGGCAGGGCGACCTGCCGGTCCCGGCCGCCCGCGCCATCCTCGGCGACGACGTGCTGATCGGCCGCTCCACGCACTCCGGGGCCGAGGCCACCGCTGCCGCCGCCCAGCAGGGCGTGGACTACTTCTGCACCGGCCCCTGCTGGCCCACCCCCACCAAGCCCGGCCGGCACGCCCCCGGCCTCGACCTGGTCCGCCACACGGCGGCCCTCGGCACCGACCGCCCCTGGTTCGCCATCGGCGGCATCGACCTCGGCAACCTGGACGAGGTGCTGGACGCGGGCGCCCGCCGGGTCGTCGTGGTCCGGGCCCTCACCGAGGCCGGCGACCCGGGCGCCGCGGCGGCCGAGTTCGCGAAGCGGCTGCGCGAGACCCGGTAGGGCGAGACCCGGTGGCGCGGGGTCCGGTGGCGCGGGGTCCGGTGGCGGCCGGCCGGTCCCGGCCGGCGTCCGCTGTCCACCTGCTGGACAGAAAGCAGATAATTCAGGCGAATATCCCCTGACCGGTTGGGGGACCGCCCACCCCTGGTTAACCTGCGGGTATGGCCCTCGGAACCGCGTCCACCAGGACTGATCGCGCACGTACCGTGCGTGACATGCTCGCCACCGGCAAGACGGTCTACTCGTTCGAGTTCTCGGCGCCGAAAACCCCCAAGGGCGAGCGGAACCTGTGGAGCGCGCTGCGGCGGGTCGAGGCGGTCGCTCCCGACTTCGTCTCCGTGACCTACGGCGCCGGCGGCTCCACCCGCGCGGGCACGGTCAAGGAGACCCAGCAGATCGTCGCCGACACGACGCTGACCCCGGTCGCCCACCTCACCGCGGTCGACCACTCCATCGCCGAACTGCGCAACATCATCGGCCAGTACGCGGACGCCGGCATCCGCAACATGCTCGCCGTGCGCGGCGACCCGCCCGGCGATCCCATGGGCGAGTGGGTGCCGCACCCCCGGGGCCTGACCTACGCCGCCGAACTCGTCCGGCTCATCAAGGAGTCGGGCGACTTCTGCGTGGGCGTCGCCGCGTTCCCGGAGATGCATCCGCGCTCCGCGGACTGGGACACCGACGTCGCGCACTTCGTTGACAAGTGCCGCGCGGGTGCCGACTACGCCATCACACAGATGTTCTTCCGGCCGGAGTCCTATCTGCGGCTGCGTGACCGGGTGGCGGCGGCGGCCTGCGACACCCCCGTCATCCCCGAGATCCTGCCGGTCACCAGTGTGAAGATGCTGGAACGGTTGCCGAAGCTCAGCAACGCCCGCTTCCCGGATGCCCTGAAAGAGCGGATCCTCACAGCGAAGGACGATCCGGCGGCGGTACGCTCCATCGGTATCGAGTTCGCCACGGAGTTCTGCGCTCGGCTGCTGGCCGAGGGAGTGCCCGGACTGCACTTCATCACGCTCAACAACTCCACGGCGACCCTGGAAATCTACGAGAACCTGGGCCTGCACCACCCCCCGCAGGCCTAGACCGGCCGCACCGCGATACGACACACTGCGGAGCCACTGGGAGAGGGGCGTACATGGGCTGGACGGTCCTCTACATCGCGTTCGGCGGCGTCGCGCTGTGGCTGCTCGGTGAGGTACTGCTGCAGTACAAGGCGCGCCTGCGCTGGCGGCTGCTCGCCTTCGCCGGCTTCGTCGGTGTCGTGCTCGGTGTGCTGATCCCCTCCGTCGTCGTGATCGGACTGGGCGCGATCGCCTTCGCGGTCGGCCAGACTTACGTCACGCTGTCGTTCCGCCGCGGCTTCGCCGCCGGCTGGGCGGTCAAGCGCCCCGGCCCGGAGACCGACGGCGGCAGCAAGCGCCGCCGCGGCCGGGCGGACCGGCGTGAACCGGACACGCACGACACCGGCACGCGGTTCGCCGGCACCGCCGACGACCGGGACGCCGACCACGGTGCCCATGACGGTTATGGCAGCCAGGCCCAGGCGTCCGGTGACTACGACGACTACGACCGTGACGACGTCTTCACCCCGCCCGCCTCCCGGCCGGCCGAGCCCACCGCCGCCGGGACCGGCGACGTGTACGCGCCGCAGCCCCTCCCCGACGACACCGGCAACTACGGCGTCTACGGCGGCCCCGCCTACGCCGAGACCGCCCAGCCCCAGGGCGCGGCGCAGCAGGACTACGCCTACGACTACTCCGGCTACGGCCAGCAGGGCTACGGCTACGACGGCGCGGGCCAGCAGGCCTACGCCAACTACTCCGACCCGTACATCGGCAGCCAGCCCTACGGCGACACCTCCTACGGCACCGACTACTCCCAGCAGTACGGCCAGCAGGACTACGCCCAGGACCCGTACGCCGGCGGCGGCTACGGCGAGCCCCCGGCCAACGGGGTGTGGGTGCCGCAGCAGCGCACCGACGACACGTACGGCGGCGAACTCCCGCAGGAGCAGCCCTACCCGCACCAGGCGGGCGCCCAGCAGCCGCAGCCCGGCGCCGGGTACGACGAGCAGTACCGCTTCTGAGGGACGGGGCCGGGAGCGGCGGCGGGCCCGTTCGGCGGCGGGCCGGTCACTGCGAGCCGCGGAACCCCGGGCCCTCCACGATCAGCCCGGCCACCAGCGCGCCCGACATGCCGGCGTGCGGGAGGCCGCCGCCCGGGTGGGACCAGCCGCCGACCCGGTAGAGGCCGGGCAGGCGCGTGGTGTTCCCCGGGCGCAGGAAACGCCCCTGGCCGGCGGCGAGCGCGGGCGCGGGCACGGCACCGGAGGGGGCGCCCGTCTCGTCCTCGACGTGTCCGGGCACGCGGACCTCGTGCCACAGCAGGCGCTCCCGCAGGCCGGGTATCACGCGCCCGGCGGCTTCGAGGAGCAGCTCGGTGTACCGCCGCACCGTGGCCTCCTCCGCCCAGAGGGCCTCGGGCGACACCACGGCGGACAGCACCACCGACTCGTGCCCGTCGTCGGGCCGGAGCGCGGGGTCGTCGGGGCGCAGCACGGTCACCGTGGGCGGCGGGGGCACGTCACCGCCCGGCGAGACCAGGAAGTCCAGCTCCGACTCGGGGGCCACCGGGTGGACGACCGTGCGGTGCACGGCCTCGGGCTCCGGCGCGCCGCGCAGGGCGAGCAGCAGGGTGAACCGGGCGAACGGGGCGGCGAGGGGCTCGGCCCCCACGTCACCGGCGGTGTCCAGCTCACGCTCCGTCAGGGCCCGCAGCCGCGCCGGGTCCACGTCCGCCACGACATGGCCGGCGTCGGCCACCGTGCCGTCCGCCAGCTCCACCCCCGCGGCCCGGCCGTCCTTCTCCACGATCCGGGTCACCTCGGCGCCGAAGGCGAACTCCACCCGCCGCCGCACACACCGCTCGTACACCGCGCGGGCCAGCTCCCGGATGCCGCCGCGCACGTACCAGGTGCCGAAGGCGTGCTCCATGTACGGCAGCACGGCCGCGCTCGCCGGGACGGTGCGGGGGTCCAGGCCGTACGCGAGCACCTCACTGTCCAGGAGGTCCGCCAGGCGCTCGTCGCGCAGCTCCCACCGGCCGATGTCGGCCGCCGTGCGTGCCGTCCGGGTGCGCAGCAGCCGCTTGTGCGGCACCGCCGGATAAGGCTCCTTCCCGGCCAGCACCTGCCAGTCGGGCCACAGCGGCTCCTCCAGCAGCGGCCGGCGCGTGCGGTCCCAGGCCTCGCGGGCCCGCACCAGGAAGTCGCCCCAGCGCCGGCCCGCCCCTTCGCCCAGCGCCTCGTCCAGCGCGGCGACGACACCCGCGCGCGAGGCGTTCGGCAGGGACACCGCGGTGCCGTCCGCGAAGACATGCCGGGCCGACGGGTCCACCTGGACCAGCTCGACGCAGTCCTCCAGCGGCTCCTTGCCGGTCTTGACGAACAGATCGCGGTACACGGCGGGCAGCGTCAGCAGTCCCGGGCCCGTGTCGAAGCGGAATCCGTCCCGCTCGAACCGGCGCACCGCGCCGCCGTACGTCTCCGTCCGTTCGTACACCGTCACCCGGTGGCCCGCGACGGCCAGCCGGGCGGCAGCCGCCATCGCGCCCATCCCGGCGCCGATCACCGCAATCCGTGCCATGCCTGCGACTGTACCGAGGGCCACCGACAATCCGTCCGGCGGGCGGCCGCGGCACCGGTCAGGGGGCCCGCGTCGCCGGCCGCCGCTCCTCGCGCCGCCGGGTCCGGCGGCGCAGGAAGCTCCGGATGCGGGAGACGAGGAACACCAGGAGCAGCAGCCCGCCGGCCAGCAGGACGGCGGCGACGACCGCCGCCGCCTCGGGGTGGAACATCGCGAACGCGACGACGCCGCCGACCCCGAGGTCCTCGGCGAGGCTCAGCACGACGTTGCTGAACGGCTCGGGTGAGGTGTTGACCGCCATCCTCGTCCCGGCCTTGACGGCGTGGCTGGCCAGCGCCGTCGACCCGCCGATCAGGCCGGCCGCCACGTCCGGGAGCGAACCGCTGTGGCCGGCGAGCAGCGCCCCGACCCACGCGCCGGCGGCCGGCCTGATCACCGTGTGCACGGAGTCCCACACCGAGTCGACGTACGGGATCTTGTCCGCGACGGCCTCGCACAGGAACAGCACGCCCGCGAGGACCAGCACCTGGGGGCTCTGAAGGGTCTGCGGGACGTCGTCGCTCAGTCCCGTCGCGCCGAACAGGCCGAGCAGCAGCACCACCGCGTAGGCGTTGATGCCGCTGGCCCAGCCGCTCGTGAAGACCAGAGGGAGTACGGACACGGAGGCGATCGTAGCCAGGCGGCGGGCGGGTGTCGTGGGCCCGTGCACGGACGGCTGAGAACATGTACTCAGACTTGCGGATGAGTATGCGCGCGGATGGGATGCCGGCCCCGGAGAAGGGAGAGTGGTGCCCACGGCAGGGGGCGTGACCCGGCACCGCCGGCACGGGGCGGCGGAACGGTGCACGCCCGCCGCCGCTCCTTCCGCCGATCCGTCGGCGGGAGCGAGACACGGGGTCCCGGGGAAAGACCACCACGGGGGGTCCGCACGGGGAACCGTACGGGGCACCGTACGGGGCACCGTACGGGGGGTCCGGAAAGGAAGTACGGGGGAGACACGGGGGAGCACGGGGGAAGGGGAAGGCGCCGGTCCGCAGACGGACCGGCGCCTTCCTCGTGCGCCCGGATGTGCTGCCGCAGGGCTCAGACCCTGCCGCTGACCCGGCCCTGGAGCAGCCGGGACAGGGCCGCGTGGACGTCGTCCAGGGAACGCTCCGGCTGGAAGGACTGCCAGTCCAGCGCGGCCACCAGCACCATGCCGACGAGCGCCGCCGCGGTCAGCTGCACGTCGATCTCCTCGCTGAACTCCCCGGCCGCCACGCCGTCGCGCAGCACGCCCTCCACCACCGCGACGGCCTCCTGCCGCACCACCATCAGGGTGGACTGCCAGGCCCGGTTGGTGCGCCACAGCTCGGCGACGTACAGCTGGGTGAAGGCCGGGTAGCGGTCGATGAAGACCAGGCCCGCGCGGATCATCGCGTCCAGCGCGTCCACCTTGCCGCCGCCCTCGGCCGCGGTCCGCTCGGCCGCCTCCTTCAGCGAGGCGGTGAGCAGGCCCACGCCGTGCCTCAGCAGCTCCTCGAAGAGGACGGACTTGCTCGCGAAGTTGTAGTAGACCGTGCCCTTCGCGACCCCGGCCCGCTCGGCGATCTCGTCCACCGTGGTCGCGGAGAACCCCTGCTCGGCGATGAGGGTGACGGCCGCCTCGTAGAGCTTCTGGCGGGTGGCCTCGCGGCGCGGGCTGCCGCCGGACCTGGCGCTGCTGCTTTCCATGGCCCCGATTCTCACAGGTACGCGCGCGTGCGGGCACTTCCCGGGGATCACAGGCTCAGCTCCGGGTGCAGCCGGTCCAGCGTCCACACCTGGCGGCGCCGGGCCGCGAGGGCGGTCAGCGCGAGGGCGCCCGCGGTGAACGCGGTCAGCACGGCGCACGCCTGCCACACCGGCCCCAGCCCGCCGCCCGTGATCAGCCGGCGCAGCGCCTCCACGATGTAGCTCATCGGCAGGAACGGGTGGATCGCGTTGAAGAAGCCCGGGCTGGTCTGCACCGGATAGGTGCCGCCCGCCGAGGTCAGCTGGAGCATCAGCAGCGCGAGGACCAGGATCCGGCCCGCCGCGCCGAACTGGGCGTTCAGCCACTGCACGATCGCCGCGAAGCAGGCCGTGACCAGGCACAGGAAACCGATCGTGCCGACGGCCCGGAGCATCTGGAGACCGATCGCCCAGTGCAGCACGGCCATCAGCGCGGCCACCTGGAGCACCCCTACGGCGACCACGGGCAGCCAGCCCGCGAGCGCGATCCGCCAGGGGGACGAGCCCGCCGCGAGGGCCCGCCGGTTGAGCGGCGCGATCAGCATGTAGGCCACCATCGCGCCGACCCACAGGGACAGCGGAATGAAGTACGGGGCGAACCCGGTGCCGTAGTTCGGCGCCTGGTGCAGGTCGTGGGAGGCCAGCTGGACCGGGTCGGCCATCACGCCGGTGCGCCGGTCGCGGTCCCGCTTGTCGTAGTCCGGGATCTTCTTCGCGCCGGAGTGCAGCCCGCCGGCCAGCTTGCCGGAGCCGTCGGAGAGCTTGTACAGGCCGGCGTTCAGGGTCTCGGCGCCGGACTTCGCCGTTCCGATGCCCTGGTCGAGCTTGTCGGCGCCGGTGTGCGCGGTGCCGAGCGCGGTGTGCAGCTTCTCGGCCCCGGCGGCGACCTGCTGCGCGCCGGTGTTCAGCTTGTTGATCTTCTTGACGGCGTCCTCGACGTCCTCGGAGAGGTGCGGAGCGCGCGCGGCGAGGGCGTCGGCCTGCTTCTGGAGCGTGCCGAGGTTGGCCCGCATCGTCTTCAGGTCGCCGTCCTGGTCGGCGATGAGCGTGTTGAGGTCGTCGGCGACGGTGGCCACCTCGGCGGCGGCCCGCTCGGCCCGCTTCAGGTCGGGGCAG
Source organism: Streptomyces sp. NPDC006309 (assembly GCF_040613095.1). Classification (NCBI taxonomy): domain Bacteria; kingdom Bacillati; phylum Actinomycetota; class Actinomycetes; order Kitasatosporales; family Streptomycetaceae; genus Streptomyces; species Streptomyces sp. NPDC006309. The sequence continues at coordinate 55,798 of NZ_JBEXRO010000009.1, forward strand.
GCCGGGTCGGGGACGGGTGCCTTCTCGCAGCGCGCCCGGTAGATCCCGTCGATGACGGCCGAGGACGCGTGGGCGGTCCTGGCGGCGCCCGGCGCGAGCTTCACCAGGACGTCGAGGTTGTCCTTGACCGTCCTGGCCGAGTCGGAGACCAGCCGAGCCGTGTCGCCGATGGTCTTCTCGTTGCTCTTCAGGAACGGTCCCGCCTCGGCATAGACCCCGTCGACCCGGTCGGCGAGCTGCCGGGTGCCGTCGGCGACCTGCCGCGACCCGTCCTGAAGGTCGCCGGAGCCCGTGTCGAGCTTCTTCAGGCCCTTGGCCAGCCTGCCGCTGCCGTCCTTGGCGGTCCCCAGCCCGTCGGCGAGCTCCCTGGAGCCCTTCTCCGCCTTTCCGAGGCCGGTGTTCAGCCTGTCGGCGCCCTTGGCGGCCGTGACGGTCTTGTCGTGGATGTCGGAGAAGGAGACGAAGATCTTGTCGAGGAAGCCCCGGGAGGCCTTCTTGGACGCCGCCGAGCGCACCTCGTTGAAGACCGTGCGGGAGATCTGGCCGACGATGTAGTTGTTCGCGTCGTTGGTGCGCACCTGGAGGGCGCCGGTCGCCGGGGAGTCGCCCGAACTGGAGGCGATGCGCCGGCTGAAGTCGGCGGGCATGGTCAGCGACAGGTAGTAGGTGCCGTCCTCGACACCCGCGTGGGCCTCCTCGGCGCTCACCTCGTGCCACTCGAAGGTCCGGCTGTCGCGCAGTCCGCCGACGATGTCGTCACCGGCGGTGATCTTCTTCCCGCCCGCCGTGGCGCCCTTGTCGTCGTTCACCAGGGCCACCGGGATGCGGTCCAGACGGCCGTACGGATCCCAGAAGGACCACAGGTAGAGCGCGCCGTAGAGCAGGGGCAGCACGAGCAGCGCGACCAGGGCGGCGCGCGGCAGCTTCCCGCGCCCGAACCGCCTCAGCTCAAGCGCGGCGAGCCTGGGTGAGCGCATCGCTCTCCTCCTTCGCGTCCTCAGGTCCGTCCTGCGGGTCGCTGCCGCGGCCGGTCCCGGCGTCGCTGTCGTCGTCGCCTGTGCCGGAGCCGGTCGCATTGTCGGTGGCGGTGCCGGTCGCGTCGCTCTGCGCGGTGCCGGTCGCGTCGCTCTCCGCGAAGCCGGTCTCGTCGCCCTCCGTGGAGCCGGTCGCGTCGCTCTCCGCGGATCCGGTCTCGTCGCCCTCCGTGGAGCCGGTCGTCTTCTCGCCGGTTTCGTCGCGCAGGGTGGAGACGGACACGCAGTCCCCGGGAGCGGTGCGGCACACCGCCAGGACCGTCGTCCCCGCGCGTGTGAGCGACCGCAGCAGGTCCCACACCTCGGCGCGCTCGGCGTCCGAGAGCTTCATGTCCACGTCGTCCACGCCGAGCAGCCGGGGCCGGCCGATCAGGGCCAGGGCGACGGACAGGCGCAGCTCCTGCAGCCGTTCCAGGTCGCGGACGGCCGTGCGGGAACCCTTGGGCAGGCTCTCCAGGTCGAGTCCGGCGGCGGCCAGGGCCGCGTCCACGCGCAGCCGCGCCTCGTGCGCGCGGCGGGCCCGGGGGTTCAGCAGCTCGCGCAGGGAGTCGCCGAAGCGGCGCTGGAGCAGGGACCGCTCCCGCAGATGCTCCCCGACGGTCAGGGCGGGTTCCGGATCCGTCACACCGGCCACGTTGGCCACCGCGCTGACGCGGCGCAGGGCCGCCATGTGCCGGGGAAGTTTGAGACCGCCGACGGCGGCCACTCCTTCAGTGGGCTTCATCCGTCCCGTGAGTGCGAGGAGCAGACACGTGCGGCCGGAGCCGGACGGTCCCTCGATCGCGACCAGCGAGCCGGGCTCCGCGTCGACGCTGATGTCGCGGAAGGCCCACCCCCGCGGCCCCTTGAGCCCGAGGCCCCCGGCCCTGATGTCAGCACCGGCCGTGCTGTCCGTGCCCTCCACGCGCCCCCCTGCCCCATGAAATTGAACTGACTGGTCAGTGCAAAAATACGCCCGAACTTACGGTCGAGGCAAAAGCGCAGGTCAGAACGGATTGTCAGTGGCAAGCCTCACGATGGGTACATACGGCATACGTGCCGTCACCCAGACGACAGGAGGTTCGTCATGGCCCACCCGTCCGCAGCCGCCGCCCGCCGGCGCCGCGCCGCCGGCCCTGCCCCCTCACTGACCGGCCCGGCGAGCGACGTGCACCCCGTGCTCCGCCGGGCCACGGCTCCGCCCGCCGCTTTAGACCTGCTCGCCCAGGCCCGTGCCGGACTGGACGAGGCCACCGTCCTCGACACACCGAACGAGCGGTACGCGACGGCCCACCTCGCCGCACTGCGCACCGCCGCGGCCGTGCTCGCCGCCCGGGGCCGCCCCGAGACCTCCTCGCGCCGCCGGGCCCGCATCCGCCCCGCCTGGGAAGTGCTCCCCGAGGTCGCGCCCGAGCTGACCGAGTGGAGCGCGCTGTTCGCCTCCGGCGCCGCGCGCCGCGCCCGCGCCGAGGCGGGCATCCAGGGCGCAGCCGGCCAGCGGGACGCCGACGACCTCGTACGGGACGTCGCGATGTTCCTCCGCATAGTGGAGCGGATGCTGGTCCTCCAGCCGGTCCTGCCCGCACCACGCGGAGACGCCGGCACCGGCCCCGGCGACCCGGCCCGTCCGGACGCCCCCGGAAGAGCGGGCGGCCTCCCGCCCACGGGCTGACCGACGGGCTGACCCACGGTGCCCACCGGACCGGGCCCGGACCTCAAGCCGGGACGCCGGCCGCCCCTGCGACCCTCCGGACGGCCCGCCGGCCGGCTCCCGGAGCGGGGCGCCTGGGGGCGGAGGTTCGTGCGGTGACCAGGGGTGGTGCGGAGGCAATAGGGTGGAGGTCGCCTGAAGCGTTCGCCCTGCCGAGGAGTCAACTGCCGTGTCGGACCCGATGCGCCCGCCCGTCTCCCCCCATCACCCGCACACCGCGTCGCTGCCCTCCGACCCTCCTCGTCCCCGCGCCTCCGCCCGTACCGCCGTCGTCTGGGACGTCCTCCAGGAGGCCCTCGACCGCCGGGTCAAGGCCACCGGCCGGGACGCGCTGGACGTCCTCGACACCGGAGGCGGCAGCGGCAAGTTCGCCGTGCCCCTCGCCCGCCTCGGCCACCGCGTCACCGTGGTCGACCCCAGCCCCAACGCGCTGTTCGCGCTGGAGCGCCGCGCCGCCGAGGCCGAGGTCGCCGACCGGGTCAGGGGCGTCCAGGGCGACGTGCACGGCCTGTTCGACGTGGTCGAGCGCGGCGGCTACGACGCCGTTCTGTGCCACGGCGTCCTGGAGTACGTGGACGACCCGGCCGAGGGCGTCCGCAACGCGGTCGCCGCGCTGCGCGCCGAGGGCGTCCTCAGCCTGCTCGCCGCCGGCCTCGGCGGCGCCGTGCTCGCCCGCGCCCTCGCCGGCCACTTCACCGAGGCCCGGCAGGCCCTCCAGGACCCCGACGGCCGCTGGGGCTCCGGCGACCCGATGCCCCGCCGCTTCACCGCCGAGCAGCTCACCGGGCTGGTGGAGGGCGCCGGTCTGCGCATCGGCGCGGTGCACGGCGTGCGCGTCTTCGCCGACCTCGTGCCCGGCGTCCTCGTGGACACCGAGCCCGGCGCGCTGGACGCACTGCTGAAGCTGGAGGCCGCGGCGGCCGAGCTGCCCGCGTTCCACTCCGTCGCCACCCAGTTGCACGTACTCGGTGAGACCGCGGGTGCCGCTCAGGCTTGAGCGGCACCGCCGTGACCGGCCGCTGATCAGGCCCTGGGCGGCGGATGGAGTACGCCACAAGCCCCCCGAACGAGGGGTTTGCGCCGTATGATCGAGGTACACCGCCCGGCATGACGGGTCGGCCGCCGGGGAATGCAAGCCTCAGTGGGCCGGGACAGCCATGACGGACTCCGGTTGGCCAATTGGCGTAGAGGGGCGGGTTTCACGGGGGCGATTCCCTGCCTATCCTGAAGGGACCCCCCGGGTCGCCCCGGCGACTGCACGATGAGGAGGACTCCGTGCCGCTCTCGGAGCACGAGCAGCGCATGCTCGAGCAGATGGAGCGAGCGCTGTACGCCGAAGATCCGAAGTTCGCGTCAGCGCTTGAGGGAAACGGGTTGCGGACGTACACCCGGCGGCGGGTCTACCAGGCGGTCGCGGGTTTCCTCGTCGGTATCGCGCTCCTCATGGCCGGAATGGTCGCCCAGCTGATCTGGATCAGCGTGGTGGGTTTCCTCGTCATGCTCGGCTGTGCCGTGCTCGCCGTCACCGGCTGGCGCAAGGCCCCCAAGCCGGGCGAGCAGCCCCCGGGCGTCCGCCAGGTACGGCCGAAGCGCTCCGTGATGGACCGGATCGAGCAGCGCTGGCAGCGCCGCCGGGACGAACAGGGCCACTGACCGCCGGGCAGCGGCGCGGGCCACAGCAGACGGACGTAGAGGGGCGGTCACCACCGGGTGGCCGCTCCTCTCCCTGTGCGCTCAGACCCGCCCTCGGCGCGCGCACCCCGGGCGGCCGCCACACCACGGCGCCCTCGGCCCCGTCGCCCCGACGGCCCCGGCTGGCGGTTGCTGTCCGGGCCGGGCTGCCGTCCGCACCCACTGAGCCCTGCTGTGCCGACGGCCCCGGCTGCCTGAGCCGGGCCGCAGTCCGGGCCCCTGGGCTCAGCCCCGCCCCGACGGTCGGCGCACCCTGGGGCGAAGGGCCCGGGCTCATGGGGGCTCACCCTGCTGCGCCGACGGTGGTTGCTGTCCGGGCCGGGCTGCCGTCCGCACCCACTGAGCCCTTACTGTGCCGACAACCGTTGCCGTCTCGCCCGGATCGCCGTCCGGGCTCGCGTGTGTGAGCCCCGCCGCCCTGCCGCCCCGTCAGCCTGCCGCCCCGCCAGCCTGCCGCCCCGCCGGCCCGCTGCCTCGGGCTGAGGGGCGCCCGGGACCATGTGGGCTCACCCCGTCGCCCCGGCGGCCGCCGTACTCTCGGCCCGGCCGCCGGACGGGCCGTGCCCTCAGCCCCGTTGTCCCGACGGTCGGCGCAGCCTCGGGCGGAGGGGCGACCGGGTTCGCAGGGCGGACCAGCGGGCCGACAGGTTCCACAGCACGCGGACGGCCGAGCGGGGGAGGAGCAGCGCCCGCAGCCGCGTCCCGGTGCTCACCGTGGCCCGCAGTGCCTCCGTCGCCCGGCGCACGTCCTCAGCCGCACCCGGGGCCGGGTGCGGCCGGGGCGCGTACAGCACCTGCTCCACCGCGTCCGCCAGCCGGTGCACGGCGGCTCCGGCCGTCGGATCGAGGTGCCCCAGCCGGACGACCCGGGCGGCGGCCCCGCGCGGGGTCAACGACTCGTCGGGCCTGATGCCGTGGTCCCAGGCGCTGTCCGTCAGCTCCTGCCAGGCGGCCAGGGTGTGCGCCGCCGCGCCCTCCGGCGTCCGGGAGTGCCCGCGCAGCCGCAGTGCGCGCATCCGCCTCCGCCACAGCAGCGGCGACAAGGCCGCCACCAGTACCAGCAGCCCGCCCAGCCCGGCCGGCAGCCACCACCACGGGTCGGGACCGTCGTCCCCGGGATGTGTGGCCGCCGCCGCGGACGCGCCGGCGCAGGGCACCGGCCGGCGCAGCTCGCCGGCGCAGCTCGCGCTCGGCGAGGCCGCCGCCGAGGGGGCGGAGGAGGCCTTCCCGGAGGGCAGCGACTCCTGCGGCAGCGAGGTGCCGGGCGTGTCCGGCTGGGTGTACGACGGCGTGGTGCCGCGGGTCGGGGTCGGCTCGAAGCGGGTCCAGCCCACACCCTCGAAGTACAGCTCGGGCCAGGCGTGCGCGTCCTTCTGGTTCACCGCGACCGTGCCGTCGGCCTGCGGCGTGCCGGGCGCGAAGCCGACCGCGACCCGGGCCGGGATGCCGAGGGTGCGGGCCATCGCCGCCATGGTGAAGGAGAAGTGGATACAGAAGCCCTGCTTCTTCTTCAGGAAGTTCGCTATGGCCCCGGGGCCGCGCCCGACCGCCACCTGGGTGTCGTACTGGAAGCCTCCGGTGACGGCGAAGTAGTCCTGGAGCTTGACGGCTTCCTCGTAGTGGCTGCCGGCGCCGGCGGTGATCTTCCGGGCGGTACGGGCGACCACCTTGGGCAGCGCGGACGGCACGCTGGTGTACTCGCGCCGCAGGGCCGCCGGCGGCTGCGGCGCGGAGGCCAGCTGCCGCGCGGTCGGCCGCACGGCCAGGCTGGTCACCTGGTAGGTCTGGCCGCGTGTGGTCTGGCCGTGGTCGCCGACCAGGGCCATGCCGACCGGCTCGTACCGCCACCGCCCGGCGATCTTCACCCCGCTCGGCGGGTAGGGCATCGGCAGCCAGTCCTGGGCGTACGTGTCCGCCGCCGTGACGGTCGTGCGCACCGTGCCGCGCCTGACGTCGCCGCCGAGCCCGACGGGGGTCGGGAGGGTGCCCGGCACGCCGACGACGTGCCGCTGGGCCGGCTTCCACGTGGTGCCGTCGAAGTCGTCCAGCGACACGATCCGCAGATACAGGTCGGAGATGTCGTCGGTGTCGGTGCGCAGGGACAGCAGCCGGCGGTCGTCATCGGTGTTCAGGTTGTCGCGCAGCGACACCAGCAGGCTGACCGCGGAGCCGCCGGCTCCCGGGCCGTCGCCCAGCCCCACGCCCGGGCCGGCGCGCTCCAGCAGCCCGCCGTGCATCGCGGGCAGGGCCAGCGGCACCGTCAGGGCCACACCGAGCGCGACCGCGCCGATCCGGCGTCCGGTGCGCGCCGGTGCGAGGGCCCCGCCCTCGAAGACGCCCGGGGCGCGGGGCGGGCCGCCGAAGACCCGGCCCCACTGCGCGAGCCGGTCCCGGCCCTCCGCGAGCAGCAGCATCAGATAGCCGGCCGCCGCCGCGAGGAACCACAGCCAGTCGGCACCGCCCTCGGACAGGCCCGCGGCCACCGAGTACAGCGCGAGCAGCGGCAGACCGGCCGGCGCGGCGCTGCGGAAGGTCACCGCCAGCATGTCCACCAGCAGCCCGATCAGCAGCACACCGCCGATCAGCATCAGCCGGATGCCGTCGTGCAGCGGCGCCGGTATCGCGTACCGGCTGACGTCGTCCGAGCCCTGCCGGAACAGGCCGGCGAAGTACCGGAAGGTGTCCGGGCCCGGGACCAGCCCCGCGAACGCGTGCTGCCGGGCGAACACGAGGGTGAGCAGCAGCACGGTGGCCAGCGCCTGCGCCACCACCGTCAGCGGCCGGCCCAGTGGCACGCGCCGGGCCGCCGCGCCCACCCCGGTCTGCACCGCCAGCAGCGGCACCAGTTCGAGCAGCCAGGTCGGCTGGTCGACGAGGGGGAGCAGCGCGCACGAGGTCAGCAGCGTGGCCGCCGCCGCGCTCAGCGCCAGCCGTGCCCGTCCGCTCATCCCCGTGCCTCCCCGCTCACGGCGGCCAGGCCCGAGCGTTCCCGGTCGGCCTGCCGCCACAGTCCGTCCAGCGAGGCGCCGCGTGGCACGCTCAGTGCCGTCCAGCCCGCCTCGCGCAGCATCCGCAGCCGCTCCCCGTGCGCCGCGCCCGGGCGGGGCACGTCGGTCGTCTCGCGGGTCCAGGTGTCGGGGTCCAGTACGAAGGCGACGGCGCCGCTGCGCCGGCTCATCCGGGCGACCGTCGCGGCCTGTTCCTCGTCCAGGTCGCCGAGGAAGGCGACCAGCAGCCCGTCGTCGCCGCCGCGCAGCGCGTCGTACGCCCGGGACAGACCGGTGCCGTCGGAGTGGTCGAGCACGGCGAGGGTGTCCATCATCAGCCCGGCCGCGTCCGCCGTCTCCTGGCCCGTGCCCGCGAAGCCGTCGGCGCCCTGGTCGGGCACCGCGCTGCCGCTGTCGGTCAGCAGCCGCACGGAGAAGCCGCGTTCGAGCATGTGCGCCAGCACCGAGGCGGCACCGGAGACCGCCCATTCGAAGGCCGAGTCCGGTCCGGCGCCCTCGTAGGCGCCGCCCCGGGTGTCCAGGAGCACGGTGCACCGGGCGCGCCGGGGCTGCTCCTCGCGGCGCACCATCAGCTCGCCGTAGCGGGCGGTGGACCGCCAGTGCACCCGGCGCAGGTCGTCGCCGTAGCGGTAGCCGCGCGGGATCACGTCGTCCTCGCCCGCCAGGGCCAGCGAGCGCTGCCGCCCGTCGCCGTACCCCTGCGCCTCGCCGCTGAAGCGGACCGGGGGCAGCGGGTCCACGTGCGGGACGACCGTCAGGGTGTCGTACGCGGAGAAGGAGCGGGTCAGCTCGCACATGCCGAAGGGGTCGGTGAGCCGCAGCTGGAGCGGGCCCAGCGGATAGCGGCCCCGCAGGTCGGAGCGGACCCGGTAGGACACCTCGCGCCGTCCGCCCGGCTCGACCCGGTCCAGCACGAACCGGGGCCGCGGTCCGAGGACGTACGGCACCCGGTCCTGGAGCATGAGGAGACCGGTGGGCAGCCGGGAGACGTTGTCCATGCGCAGGTGCACCCGGGCCTCGGTGCCGGCCGGCACCCGCCCGGGGGAGAGCCGGCGGGCGGCGGCCACCCGGTGGCGCGTGCGGTGGAGCACGGTGGCGCAGACCAGCGGGAGCACGGCGAGCAGCAGCCCGACCCGCAGCAGATCGCTCTGGCCCAGCACGTAGGCGCAGACCGCGGCGGCCATCCCGGCCGCGAGGAAGGAGCGGCCGCGGGTGGTGAGCCCCGCCAGGGCCGTACGGACCCCGCCCGCGTCCCCGCTGCCGGTGTCGACCGGTACAGCCCCCCCGGCGTTCATCAGAGCCTCCGCGGCGGCTGCTGGGGATAGGCCGGGATGGTCCGGCCCAGGCCGGCGAAGCCGCTCTGCTGACCGGGCACCGCGGGCACCGAGGTGTGCTGGAGGATCTCCAGCACCACCTGCTCGGCCGTACGCCGGTTCAGCTGGGCCTGGGCGGTGGGCAGCAGGCGGTGGGCGAGGACGGCGACGGCGAGTGCCTGGACGTCGTCCGGCAGCGCGTACTCCCGGCCGGCGAGGGCCGCGGAGGCCTTCGCGGCCCGCAGCAGGTGCAGCGTCGCGCGCGGGGAGGCCCCGAGTCTGAGATCGGGGTGGTTGCGGGTGGCGGCGACCAGCTCGACCGCGTACCGCCGGACCGCCTCGGAGACGTGCACCTCGCGCACGGCCTCGGTCAGCTTCACGATCTCGTGCGCGTGCGCCACCGGCCGCAGGTCCTCCAGCGGGCTGACCCCGCCGTGCACGTCGAGCATCCGCAGCTCGGCCTCCACGCTCGGGTAGCCGACGGAGACACGGGCCATGAAGCGGTCGCGCTGCGCCTCGGGCAGCGGGTAGGTGCCCTCCATCTCGACCGGGTTCTGGGTGGCCACCACCATGAAGGGGCTGGGCAGTTCGTACGTCTGCCCGTCGATGGTGACCTGCCGCTCCTCCATGGACTCCAGCAGCGCCGACTGGGTCTTGGGCGAGGCGCGGTTGATCTCGTCGCCGATCACGATCTGCGCGAAGATGGCACCCGGCTTGAACTCGAAGTCCCGGCGCTGCTGGTCCCAGATGGACACTCCGGTGATGTCCGAGGGCAGCAGGTCCGGCGTGAACTGGATGCGCCGCACCGAGCAGTCGATGGACCGCGCCAGCGCCTTGGCGAGCATCGTCTTGCCCACGCCGGGAACGTCCTCGAGCAGCAGATGGCCCTCGGCCAGCAGCACCGTCAGCGCGAGCCGTACGACCTCGGGCTTGCCCTCGATCACGCTCTCCACCGAGGCGCGCACCCGCTCCACGGTGGCGGTCAGATCATCCCCCGCCCCCGCATACGCCCGGGCGGGGGCGCCCCCATGGCTCGCTGGATCGTCATAGGTCGACACCCGGCCCTCCTCGGCCCGTACTTTCCGGGCCGACGCTCTCGATGCGCGACCGGCCCACCCCGAAACACGGACACCACGCGGGAAAGGTTCCGCGTGACGTCACATCCCGCATTCTTGCTGCCGTTACGGATTCGTGTCACTCGCCTGTGGACAACTGCCCGCACGATGTCGGCCTTAGGGCCTTTTTCGACCACATTTTCGATACGTGCGCGGCGAGATGTGTTCCGGGGCGGCCGGCCGGTGTCCGGGTGAGGCCGGGTCAGGCCGGGTCGACCTCGCGCAGCCGGCCGGTGCGCACGTCGAAGACGAAGCCGCGCACGTCGTCGGTGTGCAGCAGGAAGGGCGAGGTGCGCACGCGCTGCATGGACTGGCGCACGTCCTGGTCCACGTCCCGGAAGGACTCCACCGCCCAGGCCGGCCGCTGGCCGATCTCCATCTCCAGCTCGGTGCGGAAGTCCTCGGTGAGGGCCTCCAGTCCGCAGCCGGTGTGGTGGATCAGCACCACACTGCGGGTGCCCAGCTTGCGCTGGCTGATGGTCAGGGACCGGATGACGTCGTCGGTGACCACACCGCCCGCGTTGCGGATCGTGTGACAGTCTCCGAGCTGGAGGCCGAGCGCCTTGTGCAGGTCGAGCCGGGCGTCCATACAGGCGACCACGGCGACACGGAGCACGGGACGGGCGTCCATGCCGGGGTCCGTGAAGGCCTCGGCATACCGCTGGTTGGCCGCCACCAGGCGGTCGGTCACGTCGGCGCCCTCGGTTATGGCGTCTTCGGATCCAGTGGGCACTGCTGCGGAAGTCGTCATGAGGAAGACGTTACTGGTCACGTGGCGTCCCGGCCTGCTGTGAGAGGGGACAAAGAACGCCATCGCGGCTTGTTGTGAGCCAACCCACAGGGGGACGGACCCGTACCGGACGGATGAAAAGGTCGGAACAGCGGCCCCCGCCCCGCCGCGGCGCACGACGCGCAGGCCGGTTGGTTGACCGTGAGACACGGTGGACTAAAGTGGCGCGAAGCGGGAGGCGAGGCTCTCCCTGCTGGTGAAACACCCGAAGACCCCGGCACACGCCCGGACCGTCTCCCCCACGTGCGCGGGCGCGTACGTACGGCTCGGCCTCCTCCCGCTCCCGGCCGGCCGACGCTTCCGGCGCCGGCAGGCCGCCCCTCCACGAGCCGGCGGGGACCCGGCGGTGCGTACGGCCGCGCCGGATCCTGAGAGGCCCCCTTGAGCCAGAGTCGACACGTCCCGGTGATGCTCCAGCGGTGCCTGGACCTGCTGGCGCCCGCCCTGGAACACCCGGGAGCGGTGGTCGTCGACTGCACCCTCGGGCTCGGCGGCCACAGCGAGGCGCTGCTGGCCCGGTTCCCCGGGGCGCGGCTGATCGGCCTCGACCGCGACAAGGAGGCGCTGCGCCTGTCCGGCGAGCGGCTCGCACCGTACGGGGACCGCGCCACCCTCGTGCACGCCGTGTACGACGAACTGCCCGACGTACTGGACCGGCTCCGCATCGCGCGCGTCCAGGGCGTGCTGTTCGACCTCGGGGTCTCCTCCATGCAGCTCGACGAGGCCGACCGCGGCTTCGCCTACGCCCAGGACGCGCCCCTGGACATGCGCATGGACCAGACGGCCGGCATCAGCGCCGCCGAGGTCCTCAACACCTACCCGGCGGGCGACCTCGTGCGCATCCTGCGCGCGTACGGCGAGGAGAAGCAGGCCAAGCGGATCGTCTCCGCGATCGTCCGCGAGCGGGACAAGGAGCCGTTCACGAACAGCGCCCGGCTCGTGACGCTGATCCGCGACGCCCTGCCGCAGGCCGCCAAGCGCACCGGCGGCAACCCGGCCAAGCGCACCTTCCAGGCGCTGCGCATCGAGGTGAACGGCGAACTGGCCGTCCTGGAGCGGGCGGTCCCGGCCGCCGTGAAGGCCCTGGACCTGGGCGGGCGGATCGCCGTGCTGTCGTACCACTCGCTCGAGGACCGGCTCGTCAAGCACGTCTTCGCGGCCGGAGCGGCGTCCACCGCGCCGCCCGGACTGCCGGTCGTGCCCGAGCGTTACCAGCCGCGGCTCAAGCTGCTCACCCGTGGTGCCGAACTTCCCACCGAGGACGAGATCACCGAGAACCGCCGCGCCGCCCCGGCGAGACTGCGGGGCGCCGAGCGCATCAGGGAGGACGTCGAGTGAGCCAGACGGGTCGGTGGGTTCCCCCCACGCACCGGGAACCGGTTCCCGCCACGCACCCGGGGACCGGTCACCCCCGGGCACGGGGGGAGCGGTGAGCAGGAAACCCCAGCTCAAGGGGAGGGCGGCCCGGCTCGCCCGGCTCTTCCCGGCCGGCCGCGCCCGGGCGGCCCGCACCCCGTTCGTGCTCCTCGTCGTCCTGCTCCTGGGCGGCGGCCTCATCGGGCTGCTGGTCCTCAACTCAGCCCTCAGCGAAGGCTCGTTCAAACTGGCCGACCTCCAGAAACAGACCAAGAACCTCACCGACGAGGAGCAGTCCCTCCAGCGGGACATCGACGCCTACTCGTCCCCCGACGCCCTCCAGCGCCGCGCCCGGGAGCTCGGCATGGTCCCCGGCGGCGACCCGGCCTTCCTCGGCCCCGGCGGCACGGTGCGCGGCGTCCCCAGCCCCGCCCCGGAGTCCGCCGTCTTCTCCGACCCCCTCGGCCCCGGGGCGGTGACCCCGGCCGCCGGCCTCCCCGCCGTCCCGCCCCAGCCGCCCACCGCGGCGCCCCCCGCCCCGCCGGCCCAGCCGCCGGTGGGCGACCCCCTGGCCCCCGCCCCGGCAGCCGCGCCGCCCTTCACCCCCCAGACCGCCCCCACCCCGACCCCCGGCAGGTGACGGAAGTGTCCGACAGGCAACCGCCCCGCCGCCGCGTGCCCGGACCCGCCAAGCCGCCCCGGCCACGGGGCACCGTCCGGCGGCAGCCCGGGCCCGGCGCCCGCCCGGCCCGCCGCCCCGGCGGCGCCCGGCCCATGCCCCCGCGCCCCCTCCGGCTCGGCAGCCCCCGGCCCCGGCTGCGCCTGGTCAGCCTCGGCCTGACCCTGGTCCTGCTCGCCTTCGTCGTACGGCTGCTCCAGGTCCAGGCCGTCGACGCGAGCGCCTACGCGGCCCGGGCCGAGCAGAACCGCTACGTGGTGCACACCCTGGCCGCCGCGCGCGGCGGGATCACCGACCGCAACGGCGTCGCCCTCGCCATCAGCGAGGACGCGTACGACATCACGGCCGACCCGACGATGTTCACCGCCAAGCAGCTGAAGACCGGCGACGGCCCCGAGCAGGCAGCCGCGCTCCTCGCGCCGATCCTCGGCCAGGACCAGGCGACGCTGGTCAAGAAGCTGCGGCCCGCCAACAGGAACTCCCGCTACACCCGGCTCGCCGCGCGGCAGACGCCGCAGGTCTGGAAGCAGATCAAGGACCTGAAGGCCGCGCTCGCCAAGAAGGCGGGGACGGACCGGCACACCGCCAACGTGCTGGCCGGCGTCTTCGCGGACCCCAGCAGTCAGCGCGTGTACCCCAACGGAGACCTGGCCGCCGGGATACTGGGCTGGGTCAACGCCGACGGCCGGGGCGGCGGCGGCATCGAACAGGAACTGGACAAGCAGCTCACCGGCAAGGACGGCAAGGTCCGGTACGCCCAGTCGGGCGGGCGCCAGGTGCCGACCGTGGGGTCGACGCAGACACCGGCCGTGCCCGGGGCCGACGTCGAGCTGACGATCGACCGGGACATCCAGTGGGCCGCGCAGAACGCCATCACCGAGCAGGTGAGGAAGTCCCGGGCGGACCGCGGGTACGTCATCGTCCAGGACACCCGAACCGGCCAGATCCTGGCCATGGCCAACTCGCCCGGCTTCGATCCGAACGACCTGGCGAAGGCCGACGGCGACGCCATGGGCAACGCGGCCCTCCAGGACGCCTACGAGCCCGGCTCCACCGCCAAGGTGATGTCCATGGCGGCCGTGCTGGAGCAGAACGTGGCGACCCCGCTCACCCACGTCGTCGTACCCAACCGGCTGCACCGCGGCGACCGCCTCTTCCAGGACGACATCGACCACGCCACCTGGTACCTCACGCTCAACGGCGTGCTCGCCAAGTCCAGCAACATCGGCACCATCCTGGCCACCGGCGAACTCGGCAGGTCCCAGCCCGAGGCCAACCGGATCCTCCACTCCTATCTGCACCGGTTCGGCATCGGCGACTACACCGGGCTGGACTTCCCCGGCGAGACCCGCGGCATCCTCGCGCCGCCGCAGAAGTGGTCCACCTCGCAGCAGTACACGATCCCTTTCGGCCAGGGCTTCTCCATCAACGCGATGCAGGCGGCATCCGTGTACTCGACCATCGCCAACGGCGGAGTCCGCGTCGAGCCGAGCCTCGTGCGCGGCACGAAGGGTGCCGACGGGCGCTTCACACCCGCCCACAAGCCCGCGAAGACGCGGGTGGTCAGCGCGAAGACCGCCAAGGCGGTCGCCCAGATGCTGGAGTCGGTCGTGGACGACGAGCAGGGCACCGGCATCAAGGCCCGCATCCCCGGGTACCGGGTCGCGGGCAAGACCGGCACGGCCAACCGCGTGGATCCGGCCACCGGCCGCTACCGCGGCTACACCTCGTCCTTCGCCGGCTTCGCGCCCGCGGACAACCCGCGCGTCACCGTGTACTGCGCCATCCAGAACGCCACCGCCGGCAGCTACTTCGGCGGTCAGATCTGCGGTCCCATCTACAAGCAGGTGATGGAGTTCGCCCTCAAGACCCTCCAGATCCCGCCGACCGGAGCCAGGGCCGCCAACCTGCCCGTCGACTACAAGCCCTGATCCGCACCCCCGGAAACACCAGGAACCAGCTCGTGACAACGATCACCCCCGACGACGGGAACCACGGGGCCGCGAACCCCTCGCTTCGCTCCGGAGCGGGTGCGCCCGGTACGCTCACCGCCGTGCCACACGCTGATCAGTCCCAAACCACCCAGAAGGGCGCTTCCGTGACATATCCGGGACCGCCGCGACCGGTCGAGGTCTCCGCCACACCCCTCGCGGAACTCGCCGATCAGCTGGGTGCCGCCGCTCCGGCCGGCTCCGCCGAGGTCACGGGCATCACCCACGACTCCCGTGCCGTCCGCCCCGGCGACCTGTACGCCGCCCTGCCGGGTGCCCGGCTGCACGGCGCCGACTTCGCCATGCAGGCCGCCGGCCTCGGCGCGGTCGCCGTGCTCACCGATCCGACGGGTGCCGAACGCGCCGCCGCCACCGGACTGCCCGTGCTGGTCGTGGACGACCCGCGCGCGCGGATGGGCGAACTCGCGGCCACCATCTACGGCCGGCCGGGCCGCGACCTGCTCCAGATCGGCATCACCGGCACCTCCGGCAAGACCACCACGGCCTATCTGGTCGAGGGCGGCCTGAAGACCGCGCGCAGCACCGGTCTCATCGGCACCGTCGAGATGCGCATCGGCGAGGAGCGCATCAAGTCCGAGCGCACCACCCCCGAGGCCACCGACCTCCAGGCCCTGTTCGCCGTCATGCGCGAACGCGGTGTCGAGGCGGTCGCCATGGAGGTCTCCAGCCACGCCCTGGTCCTCGGCCGGGTCGACGGCTGCGTCTTCGACATCGCCGTCTTCACCAACCTCAGCCCGGAGCACATGGAGTTCCACTCCGGCATGGAGGACTACTTCCAGGCCAAGGCCCAGCTGTTCACGCCGCGCCGCAGCAGGCTCGGGGTCGTCAACACCGACGACGAGTACGGCCGCCGGCTCGCCGCCGAGGCGGGCGTCCCGGTCGTCACCTTCTCCGCCGAGGGCCACCCCGACGCCGACTGGCGCGCCCAGGACGTCCAGGTCGGCCCCATGGACTCGACCTTCACCGTCCTCGGCCCGAACGGCGAGCGGGTCCAGGCCAGGTCGCCGCTGCCGGGGCCGTTCAACGTGGCGAACACCCTCGCCGCCGTCGTCGCCCTCGCCGCGGCCGGCCTCGACCCGCAGGCGGCCGCCGACGGCATCGCGGCCGTGCCGGGCGTCCCCGGCCGTCTGGAGCGCGTCGACGCCGGGCAGCCGTACCTCGCGGTCGTCGACTACGCCCACAAGACCGACGCGGTCGAGTCCGTGCTCAAGGCGCTGCGCAAGGTCACCAAGGGCCGGCTGCACGTCGTCCTCGGCTGTGGCGGCGACCGCGACCGGAGCAAGCGCGCCCCGATGGGCGCCGCCGTGGCCCGGCTCGCCGACACGGCCGTACTGACCTCCGACAACCCCCGCTCCGAGGATCCCCTCGCGATCCTCGCGACCATGCTCCAGGGCGCGGCCTCCGTGCCCGCGCACGAGCGCGGCGAGGTACTCCTGTTCGAGGACCGGGCCGCCGCCGTCGCCGCCGCCGTGGGCCGCGCCCAGGCCGGCGACACGGTACTGGTCGCGGGCAAGGGCCACGAGCAGGGCCAGGACATCGCCGGCGTGATCCGTCCCTTCGACGACCGCCAGGTGCTCCGCGAAGCTATCCAGCAGACCCAGGGATGAACTTGTGATCGCCCTCTCCCTCGCCGAGATCGCAGCAGTCGTCGGCGGGCAGACGCACGACATACCGGATCCGTCCGCGCAGGTCACGGGACCGGTCGTCCGGGACTCCCGCGAGGTGGTGCCCGGCAGCCTGTTCGCCGCCTTCGTCGGCGAGCGCGTGGACGGCCACGACTACGCGGCCCGGGTCGTCCAGGCCGGCGCGGTCGCCGTGCTGGCGTCCCGGCCGGTCGGCGTCCCCGCGATCGTCGTCGACGACGTCCAGACGGCCCTCGGCGCCCTCGCCCGGCACGTCGTACAGCGCCTCGGCGCGACCCTCGTCGCCCTGACCGGCTCGGCCGGCAAGACGAGCACCAAGGACCTCATCGCGCAGGTCCTGCGGCGCAAGGCGCCGACGGTGTTCACCCCCGGTTCGCTCAACAACGAGATCGGACTGCCGCTGACCGCCCTGACCGCCACCGAGGAGACCCGGTTCCTCGTGCTGGAGATGGGCGCCCGCGGCATCGGGCACATCCGTTACCTCGCGGATCTGACCCCCCCGAAGATCGGCCTGGTGCTCAACGTCGGCACCGCCCACATCGGCGAGTTCGGCGGGCGCGAGCAGATCGCCCAGGCCAAGGGCGAACTCGTGGAGGCCCTTCCCGAGGACGGCGCGGCGATCCTCAACGCCGACGACCCGCTGGTGCGGGCCATGGCCTCCCGTACCAAGGCGAAGGTGGTCCTTTTCGGAGAGTCGGCCGAAGCGGACGTACGCGCCGAGAACGTACGACTCACGGACAGTGGACAGCCCGCCTTCAGGCTTCACACACCCTCCGGTGCAAGCGATGTGACGATGCGCCTGTACGGTGAGCATCACGTGTCGAACGCGCTCGCCGCGGCCGCCGTCGCCCATGAGCTGGGCATGTCCGCAGCGGAGATCGCCACCGCGCTCTCCGAGGCGGGCTCCCTCTCCCGCTGGCGCATGGAGGTCACCGAGCGCCCGGACGGCGTGACCATCGTCAACGACGCCTACAACGCCAACCCCGAGTCCATGCGGGCCGCCCTCAGGGCGCTCGCGGCCATGGGCACGGGGCGCCGCACGTGGGCGGTGCTCGGCAAGATGGCCGAGCTGGGGGACGAGGCGCTCGCCGAGCACGACGCCGTCGGACGGCTCGCCGTCCGGCTCAACGTCAGCAAGCTCGTCGCCGTCGGGGGGATTGAGGCCTCCTGGCTGCAACTGGGCGCATATAACGAGGGTTCGTGGGGTGAGGAGTCGGTGCACGTGTCCGACGCACAGGCGGCGATCGACCTGTTGCGCAGCGAGTTGCGCCCGGGGGACGTCGTACTCGTGAAGGCGTCCCGGTCGGTGGGGCTGGAGAGCGTGGCCCAGGCGCTCACCGAGGCCGGTGCCGAGGGCGGGGTCGATGCCCGATGATGAAGCAGATCCTGTTCTCGGGAGTCATCGGCCTGTTCCTGACCCTGGTCGGCACCCCGCTGCTGATCAAGCTCCTCGCCCGCAAGGGCTACGGCCAGTACATCCGTGACGACGGCCCGCGCGAGCACGCCAGCAAGCGCGGTACGCCGACCATGGGCGGTATCGCCTTCATCCTGGCGACGATCGCCGCGTACTTCCTGAGCAAGCTCATCACCGGCTACCCCCCGACCTACTCCGGTCTGCTGGTCCTCGGCCTGATGGCCGGCATGGGCCTGGTCGGCTTCCTCGACGACTACATCAAGATCGTCAAGCGGCGCTCGCTGGGCCTGCGGGCCAAGGCCAAGATGGCCGGCCAGCTGATCGTCGGCATCGCCTTCGCCGTGCTGTCGCTCCAGTTCTCCGACGCGCGCGGCAACACCCCGGCCTCCACCAAGCTGTCGTTCATCACCGACTTCGGCTGGACGCTCGGCCCGGTGCTGTTCGTCGTCTGGGCTCTGTTCATGATCCTCGCGATGTCGAACGGCGTGAACCTGACCGACGGTCTGGACGGCCTCGCCACCGGCGCCTCCGTCCTCGTCTTCGGCGCCTACACCTTCATCGGCGTCTGGCAGTTCCAGGAGTCCTGCGCCAACGCGGGTACCCTGACCAACCCGGGCGCCTGCTACGAGGTGCGCGACCCGCTGGACCTGGCCGTGGTCGCCTCCGCGCTGATGGGCGCCTGCCTGGGCTTCCTGTGGTGGAACACCTCGCCGGCGAAGATCTTCATGGGCGACACCGGTTCGCTCGCGCTCGGCGGTGTCCTCACCGGCCTGGCCATCCTCTCCCGCACGGAGCTGCTGGTGGCCATCATGGGCGGCCTGTTCGTCCTCATCACCATGTCGGTCGTCATCCAGGTCGGCTCCTTCCGGCTCACCGGCAAGCGCGTCTTCCGGATGGCGCCGCTCCAGCACCACTTCGAACTCAAGGGCTGGTCCGAGGTACTTGTGGTGGTCCGCTTCTGGATCATCCAGGGCATCTGTGTGATCGTCGGACTGGGCCTCTTCTACGCGGGATGGGCAGCGGACAAGTGACCTCCTCGGCGCCTTCAGAGTCCTTCGCATTCCAGGGCAGGCACGTCACCGTCGCCGGGCTCGGCGTCTCCGGGATCCCGGCGGCGAAGGCGCTGCACGCGCGCGGGGCGCTCGTCACGGTCGTCAACGACGGCGACGACGCGCGCGCGCGCGAACAGGCCGCTCAGCTGGAGGCGCTCGGCATCACCGTGCGCCTCGGCGACGGGGCCACCCTGCCCGAGGGCACCGAGCTGATCGTCACCGCGCCCGGCTGGAAGCCGGACAAGCCGCTGTTCCTGGCGGCCGGTGAGGCGGGCGTGCCCGTCTGGGGCGACGTGGAGCTGGCCTGGCGTCTGCGAGGCCCCGACGCGGCCCCCTGGCTGGCCGTGACGGGCACCAACGGCAAGACCACGACCGTCCAGATGCTCGCCTCCATCCTGACGGCGGCCGGTCTGCGCACGGCCGCCGTCGGCAACATCGGCGTCTCCTTGCTGGACGCGGTCCTCGGCGAGGAGCGCCACGACGTCCTCGCCGTGGAACTCTCCAGCTACCAGCTGCACTGGGCGCCCTCCGTGCGCGCCCACTCGGCGGTGGTCCTCAACCTCGCGCCGGACCACCTGGACTGGCACGGCTCCATGGAGGCGTACGCGCGCGACAAGGGCCGTATCTACGAGGGGAACCGGGTCGCCTGCGTCTACAACGCCGCCGACCGGGCCACCGAGGACCTCGTGCGCGAGGCCGACGTCGAAGAGGGCTGCCGGGCCGTGGGGTTCACCCTGGGCACGCCCGGCCCCTCCCAACTCGGCGTGGTGGACGGCATCCTGGTCGACCGGGCCTTCGTCGAGAACCGGCAGAAGAACGCGCAGGAGCTGGCCCAGGTCTCCGACGTGAACCCGCCGGCCCCGCACAACATCGCCAACGCCCTTGCCGCGGCGGCCCTCGCGCGCGCCTTCGGCGTGCCCGCCACGGCCGTACGCGACGGCCTGCGGGCCTTCCGGCCCGACGCCCACCGCATCGCGCACGTGGCCGACATCGACGGAGTGGCGTACGTCGACGACTCCAAGGCGACCAATACCCACGCCGCGGAAGCCTCGTTGGCGGCATATGAACCGATCGTATGGATCGCGGGAGGTCTGGCGAAGGGCGCGACGTTCGACGAACTGGTCGCCAGGTCGGCGAAGCGACTGCGCGGAGCCGTCCTGATCGGCGCCGACCGGGCACTGATCCGTGAGGCCCTCGCGCGACACGCCCCGGAAGTACCCGTCGTCGACCTCGACCGGACCGACACTGGGGCGATGCTCCAGGCGGTGACTCAGGCGAAGCGGCTGGCACGGCCCGGCGACACGGTGCTGCTGGCCCCGGCCTGCGCCTCCATGGACATGTTCACCAACTACAACCAGCGCGGCGACGCGTTCGCGGCGGCGGTCCGCGAACTCGGCGCCTGACCCCGGCCGCCTGCCGGGCGGATCTTGGGAGGGACGCGTGGGACGGTCGACGTTCAGTGGAGGCGCCGATGCCCAGTAGCCGAACCGGCCGGCCGCCCGTGCAGCGGGCGCCCCGGCGCCCGCGCCCCGCCGTTCCCAGGCCCCCGCGCGAGAACCCCGTCCAGCGGTTCTGCACCCGCGCGCGCAGGGCCTGGGACCGGCCGCTGACCGCCTACTACCTGATCGCCGGCGGCAGCGTGCTGATCACCGTGCTCGGTCTGGTGATGGTGTACTCGGCCTCCCAGATCACCGCGTTGCAGCTGTCGCTGCCGGGGTCGTACTTCTTCCGCAAGCAGTTCCTCGCCGCACTCATCGGCGGCGCACTGCTGTTCGCCGCTTCCCGCATGCCGGTGAAACTGCACCGGGCGCTGGCCTACCCGATCCTCGCCGGCGCCGTCTTCCTGATGGCCCTGGTGCAGGTGCCCGGGATAGGGATGGCGGTCAACGGCAACCAGAACTGGATCTCGCTCGGCGGCTCCTTCCAGATCCAGCCCAGTGAGTTCGGCAAGCTGGCCCTGGTGCTGTGGGGCGCGGACCTGATCGCCCGCAAGCAGGAGCGCAGGCTGCTGACCCAGTGGAAGCACATGCTGGTGCCGCTGGTCCCGGTCACGTTCCTGCTGCTCGGGCTGATCATGCTGGGCGGCGACATGGGAACCGCGATCATTCTCACGGCGATCCTGTTCGGCCTGCTGTGGCTCGCGGGCGCGCCGACCCGGCTGTTCGCGGGCGTGCTGTCGGTCGCCGCGCTGATCGGTGTGGTCCTCATCAAGACCAGCCCCAACCGGATGGCCCGCCTCGCCTGCATCGGCGCCACCGAGCCGAAGACCGGGGTCGCCGACTGCTGGCAGGCCGTGCACGGCATCTACGCCCTCGCCTCCGGCGGTTTCTTCGGCTCCGGACTCGGCGCGAGTGTGGAAAAATGGGGCCAACTCCCGGAAGCCCACACGGACTTCATCTTCGCCGTGACCGGCGAGGAACTGGGTCTCGCGGGGACGCTGTCGGTGCTCGCCCTGTTCGCGGCTCTAGGCTATGCGGGTATCCGCGTGGCCGGACGCACGGAGGACCCCTTCGTGAGGTATGCCGCGGGAGGCGTGACCACCTGGATCACCGCCCAAGCGGTGATCAACATCGGTGCGGTGCTCGGTCTGCTGCCGATCGCCGGTGTCCCGCTCCCGCTGTTCTCCTACGGAGGGTCCGCCCTGCTGCCGACCATGTTCGCCATCGGGCTGCTGATCGCCTTCGCGCGCGACGAGCCCGCTGCGCGGGCGGCGCTCGCGACGCGGCAACCTCGCTTTGGTAGAAAGCGGGCGGGAGGCTCCGGTGCCGGGCGGGTATCCGGCCGGGGACCACGGAGATGGAACACGATGCGACGGCGTGCCTCGGCGGCGCGTACGTCCGGAGAGCGGTGAATTTCGGTGCATGTCGTACTCGCCGGTGGGGGGACCGCCGGCCACATCGAGCCCGCGCTCGCCCTCGCGGACGCCCTGCGCAGGCAGGACCCGACCGTGGGGATCACGGCCCTGGGCACGGAGCGCGGCCTGGAGACCCGGCTCGTTCCGGAGCGCGGCTACGAGCTGGCGCTGATCCCGGCGGTGCCGCTGCCCCGCAAGCCCACGCCGGAGCTGATCACCGTCCCGGGCCGGCTGCGCGGCACGATCAAGGCGGCCGAGCAGATCCTGGAGCGCACCAAGGCGGACGCCGTGGTCGGTTTCGGCGGCTACGTCGCCCTGCCCGCCTACCTGGCCGCCAAGCGCCTCGGTGTGCCCATCGTGATCCATGAGGCCAACGCCCGCCCGGGCCTGGCCAACAAGATCGGCTCGCGGTACGCGGCCCGGGTCGCCGTCTCGACCCCGGACAGCAAGCTGCGTGACGCCCACTACATCGGCATCCCGCTGCGCCGCTCCATCGCCACCCTGGACCGCGCCGCCGTCCGCCCGGAGGCGCGCGCCCGCTTCGGGCTCGACCCGAACCTGCCCACGCTGCTCGTCTCCGGCGGTTCCCAGGGCGCCCGGCGCCTCAACGAGGTGGTCCAGCAGGTCGCTCCCTGGCTCCAGCAGGCCGGCATCCAGATCCTGCACGCGGTCGGCCCGAAGAACGAACTGCCGCAAGTGCACCAGATGCCGGGGATGCCCCCCTATATCCCGGTAAGTTACCTGGACCGGATGGACCTCGCGTACGCGGCGGCCGACATGATGCTCTGCCGCGCGGGCGCGATGACCGTCGCCGAACTCTCCGCCGTCGGACTGCCGGCCGCCTACGTCCCGCTGCCCATCGGCAACGGCGAACAGCGGCTGAACGCCCAGCCGGTGGTCAAGGCCGGTGGCGGACTCCTCGTCGACGACGCGGAACTGACGCCGGAGTGGGTGCAGCACAACGTCCTGCCCGTGCTCGCCGACCCCCACCGGCTGTACGAGATGTCCCGCTCGGCAAGCGAGTTCGGCCGCCGGGACGCCGACGACCTGCTCGTCGGCCTGGTGTACGAGGCGATCGCCTCGCGCCGTCCGCAGTAAGGCATGGGCGGGTGAGCCGAAGGGGCGCGCACCGGACGGGGCGCCCCGGAGACGAACCGGGCCAGGAAAAGGAGTGAGCGTGGCCGGACCGACGACCGCCGAGCGCGGTGAACGCCAGCAGGAGTCGTCCGGCCCGCCGTCCGCTTCCCGGACCAGGAGGCGGCGCCTCCTGGTGCTCGCCGCCGCCGCGGCCCTCCTGGTGCTGCTCGGGGCCGGTGCCGTCTGGGTGTTGTACGGCTCCGCCTGGCTGCGGGTGGACCACGTCTCGGTGTCCGGGACGCGGGTGCTGACCCCCGCCCAGGTGCGCGAGGCGGCGGCCGTACCCGTCGGGGAGCCGATGATTTCCGCCGACACGGATGCCGTCGAAGCCCGGCTTCGCCGGAAATTGCCCCGAATTGACACCGTAGACGTGGTTCGTTCCTGGCCGCATGGAATCGGCCTGAAAGTGATTGAGCGCACTCCGGTTCTGCTGGCCCGAAAGAACGGGAACTTCGTCGAAATCGATGACGAAGGTGTCCGGTTCGCCACGGTTCCGCAGGCGCCGAAAGGTGTTCCCGCACTGGAGGTGTCCGCCTCCCGCAAGGGGCCCGGCGCCGCGAGCTTCCGGCGCTTCGGTGTGGACCGGCTGGTGCGCGAGGCCGTCCGGGTCGCCGGTGACCTGCCGGAGCCCGTGCTGAGGGTCACCCGCGCCGTCCAAGTCCGCTCCTACGACGCGATCTCGCTGGAGTGGGGCGACGGGCGCACGGTGGCATGGGGCAGCGGCGAGAACGGCAGCGCCAAGGCACGGGCCCTCACGGCTCTCATGAAAGCAGTTCCCGGCGCACGGCACTTTGATGTCACCGTTCCCACCGCCCCTGCGTCATCGGGGAGTTGACGCACATCAGCGCAGGCCAGCACCCTGGTTGGGCACTGCTATGCCTGATCACATAGGGTGAAAAGAAAAACGGGAGGTTCGGCGTGTTCGTTGAACGGGCGCCACTTGTCGACTTAGTGTCCTGTTCAGAAGACTCCAGGGAACAGACACACTGGTAACCCTAAACTTCAAGGTTAGGGTTCGGGTCGGCGCTACGGACCGTCCCATTCGGCATCCGTCGTCCCGGCGCGGGGCAACCGCACGGCGGCGACAACGTAATTCGAGGCGAGAGGCCTTCGACGTGGCAGCACCGCAGAACTACCTCGCAGTCATCAAGGTCATCGGTGTCGGCGGCGGTGGTGTCAATGCCATCAACCGGATGATCGAGGTCGGTCTCAAGGGCGTCGAGTTCATCGCCATCAACACCGACGCACAGGCGCTGTTGATGAGCGACGCCGACGTCAAGCTCGACGTCGGCCGCGAACTCACCCGCGGACTCGGCGCCGGAGCCAACCCGGCCGTCGGCCGCAAGGCCGCCGAGGATCACCGCGAGGAGATCGAGGAGGTCCTCAAGGGGGCCGACATGGTCTTCGTGACGGCCGGCGAGGGCGGCGGCACCGGCACCGGCGGCGCACCCGTCGTGGCCAACATCGCGCGCAATCTGGGCGCCCTGACCATCGGCGTGGTCACGCGCCCGTTCACCTTCGAGGGACGGCGCCGTGCGAACCAGGCCGAGGACGGCATCGCGGAACTCCGCGAAGAGGTCGACACCCTCATCGTCATCCCCAACGACCGGCTGCTGTCCATCTCGGACCGCCAGGTCTCGGTCCTGGACGCCTTCAAGTCCGCGGACCAGGTCCTGCTCTCCGGTGTGCAGGGCATCACCGACCTCATCACCACCCCCGGCCTGATCAACCTGGACTTCGCCGATGTCAAGTCGGTCATGTCCGAGGCCGGTTCGGCCCTCATGGGCATCGGCTCGGCCCGCGGCGACGACCGCGCGGTGGCCGCGGCCGAGATGGCGATCTCCTCCCCGCTGCTGGAGGCGTCCATCGACGGCGCCCGCGGCGTGCTGCTCTCCATCTCCGGCGGCTCCGACCTCGGCCTGTTCGAGATCAACGAGGCCGCCCAGCTGGTCAGCGAGGCCGCGCACCCCGAGGCCAACATCATCTTCGGCGCGGTCATCGACGACGCCCTGGGCGACGAGGTCCGGGTCACCGTCATCGCGGCCGGCTTCGACGGCGGCCAGCCGCCCGCCCGCCGGGACAACGTGCTCGGCTCGACCTCCGCATCCGCGCCCGCGCGCCGCGAGGAGCCCGCGCCCGCGCGGTCGAGCGAGCCCAGCCGTCCGTCCTTCGGTTCGCTGGGCAGCGTGAAGCCGAAGGAGGAGCCGGAGCCGGCGCCCGAGCCGGTGGCCGACATCCCGGTCCCGCCGCCGGTCACGCCGGCGCCGCGGCCCGCCTATGTGGACAGCACCGCCGAGGAACTGGACGTCCCGGACTTCCTCAAGTGATAGGACGGCGCGAGAGCGTGAGCGGCGCGCACTTCGCCTTCACCGACCGGTGGGGCGGGGTGAGCGCCGCTCCGTATGAGGAGCTGAACCTCGGCGGCGCGGTCGGCGACGCCCCGGAGTCCGTGGGGACCAACCGCAAGCTGGCGGCCGAGTCGCTCGGTCTGGACCCCGTCTCGGTGGTCTGGATGCGGCAGGTGCACGGCGCCGACGTCGTCGTGGTGGACGCGCCTTGGGGCGGGCGTCCGGTACCCGAGGCCGACGCGGTCGTCACCGCCCGGCGCGGGCTCGCCCTCGCCGTCCTCACCGCCGACTGCGTGCCGGTCCTGCTGGCCGACCCCGTCGCCGGGATCGCCGCCGCGGCCCACGCGGGCCGGCCCGGCATGGTCCGGGGGGTCGTCCCCGCCGCCGTACGGGCCATGGTCGAACTCGGCGCCGTACCGGACCGGATCGTCGCCCGCACCGGACCGGCCGTCTGCGGCCGGTGCTACGAGGTGCCGGAGGCGATGCGCGCCGAGGTGGCCGCCGTCGAACCGGCGGCGCACGCCGAGACGAGCTGGGGCACGCCCGCGGTCGACGTGGCCGCCGGCGTGCACGCGCAGCTCGACCGGCTCGGGGTGCGCGACCGGGCGCAGTCGCCGGTGTGCACACTGGAGTCGGGGGACCACTTCTCGTACCGCCGCGACCGCGCCACGGGGCGGCTCGCCGGCTATGTGTGGCTGGATTGATGGGGCATGACGGACCGTAAGACGGAACTCGCCGCGAAACTGGCGAAGGTGGAGGAGCGCATCGCGACCGCGTGTGCGGCGGCCGGGCGCGGGCGGGAGGAGGTGACCCTCATCGTGGTCACCAAGACCTACCCGGCGAGCGATGTGCGGATCCTGTCCGGGCTCGGCGTGCGCCAAGTCGCCGAGAACCGCGACCAGGACGCGGCCCCGAAGGCCGCCGCGTGCACCGATCTGCCTCTGACATGGCACTTCGTCGGTCAGTTGCAGACCAACAAAGTCCGTTCCGTGGTCGGTTATGCCGATGTCGTGCAGTCCGTCGACCGTGCCCGGCTCGTCGCCGCGCTGTCGAAGGAAGCGGTACGGGTGGAGCGCGAGGTGGGCTGCCTGCTCCAGGTCGCGCTCGACGCGGGGGCGAGCGGCCGGGGCGAACGCGGTGGCGTGGCGCCGGACGGAATCGAAGAGTTGGCCGACCTCGTGGCCGCGGCGCCCGGGCTGCGGCTCGACGGCCTGATGACCGTCGCTCCGCTCACCGGGGAATACGCGGGACGCGAACAGGCGGCGTTCGGACGGCTCATGGATTTGTCGACCGACCTGCGCCGGACCCATCCGGCTGCAACCATGGTGTCGGCAGGGATGAGTGCGGACCTCGAACAGGCCGTGGCCGCCGGGGCGACACATGTACGCGTCGGCAGTGCGGTACTCGGAGTCCGCCCCAGGCTCGGGTAACGTCGCCAGGAAGTCGGACCACAGCAGAAAATATGGTCAGTGCCCGCCAAGGCGGGCACAACGACCACGTGGATCGCGGGCATTTGGCAGTCGTCAGTCGATCCACCACAGAGCGGAGGACTCAGAGCATGGCCGGCGCGATGCGCAAGATGGCGGTCTACCTCGGCCTCGTGGAGGACGATGGGTACGACGGCCGCGGATTCGACCCCGACGACGACTTCGAGCCCGAGCTGGACCCGGAGCCCGAGCGGGACCACCGACGGCACGAACCGTCACATCAGTCGCATGGTGCACACCAGTCCCAAAGGGACGAAGAGGTGCGAATCGTGCAACCGCCCGCGCCGCGCGAGCCGGTGGCCCGTTCGACTTCGCTCGCCGCGGAATCGGGACGTCCGGCGCGGATCGCGCCCGTGGCATCCATCACACAAGAACGTCAGTCCCTGGAGAAGAACGCACCGGTGATCATGCCCAAGGTCGTGTCGGAACGAGAGCCTTACCGGATCACCACCCTTCACCCGCGGACCTACAACGAGGCCCGTACCATCGGGGAACACTTCCGTGAGGGCACCCCGGTGATCATGAATCTGACTGAGATGGATGACACAGACGCCAAGCGACTTGTCGACTTTGCGGCCGGTTTGGTGTTTGGTCTTCACGGCAGCATCGAGCGGGTGACGCAGAAGGTGTTCCTGTTGTCTCCTGCTAACGTCGATGTCACGGCGGAGGACAAGGCCCGCATCGCAGAGGGCGGGTTCTTCAACCAGAGCTGAGACGCACGACCGGACCGCAGTACGGAAAGCACGGAGCAGGGGAGAGGGAACCGCAGGCCATGAGCGTGTTCGCGCAGGTGATCTACATCGCGCTGATGGTGTTCCTCGTCGTGCTCATCTTCCGGCTGGTCATGGATTACGTGTTCCAGTTCGCCCGCTCGTGGCAACCCGGCAAGGCGATGGTGGTCGTACTGGAGGCCACCTACACTGTCACCGATCCACCGTTGAAGCTTCTGCGGCGGTTCATCCCGCCGCTGCGTCTCGGGGGCGTGGCGCTCGACCTGTCCTTCTTCGTACTGATGATCATCGTTTACGTCCTCATCTCCATTGCGCAGCACTTCGTGAGATGAGGGTGGACGATACGGTCTTGCCGACTGCCGATGACTACGTTGAGGTGAAGAGATGCCGTTGACCCCCGAGGACGTGCGGAACAAGCAGTTCACGACCGTCCGCCTCCGAGAAGGCTATGACGAGGACGAGGTCGATGCCTTCCTCGACGAGGTCGAAGCCGAACTGACCCGGCTGCTCCGCGAGAACGAGGACCTGCGCGCCAAACTGGCCGCGGCCACGCGCGCGGCCGCCCAGAACCAGCAGAACATGCGCAAGCCCCCGGAGCAGGACCAGCAGCAGGGGATGCCCCAGCAGGGAATGCCTCAGCAGGGCATGCCCCAGCAGGGGATGCGAGGTCCCGGCGCACCGGTGCCCGCCGGCATATCGGGCCCGCCGCAGCAGCAGATGGGCGGCCCCATGGGTGGTCCGCCCCAGCTGCCGAGCGGTGCCCCGCAGCTGCCCGCCGGCCCCGGCGGTCAGGGTGGCCCGCAGGGTCCCGGCCCCATGGGCCAGGGCCAGATGGGCCAGGGTCAGATGGGGCAGGGCCAGATGGGGCAGGGCTCCATGGGCCAGGGTCAGATGGGGCAGGGCCAGATGGGGCAGGGCTCCATGGGCCAGGGCCAGATGGGCCAGGGCCAGATGGGGCAGGGCCACATGGGCGGTCAGCCGCCCATGCAGCAGCAGATGGGCGGCCCGATGGGCGGTCCCATGGGCGGCCACGGCCAGGGCCCCGGTGGCGACAGTGCCGCCCGTGTCCTCTCGCTGGCCCAGCAGACCGCCGACCAGGCGATCGCCGAGGCCCGTTCCGAGGCCAACAAGATCGTCGGCGAGGCCCGCAGCCGCGCCGAGGGTCTGGAGCGTGACGCCCGTGCCAAGGCCGACGCCCTGGAGCGGGACGCGCAGGAGAAGCACCGCGTCGCCATGGGCTCCCTGGAGTCCGCGCGCGCCACGCTGGAGCGCAAGGTCGAGGACCTGCGCGGCTTCGAACGCGAGTACCGCACGCGGCTGAAGTCGTACCTGGAGTCGCAGCTGCGTCAGCTGGAGACCCAGGCCGACGACTCCCTGGCCCCGCCGCGCACTCCGGCCACCGCGTCCCTGCCGCCGTCCCCGGCGCCCTCCATGGCCCCGGCCGGCGCGAGCGCCCCGTCCTACGGCGGCAACCAGGGGATGGGCGGCAACTCCGGCAACCCCGGCCCGTCCTACGGCGGCCAGCAGCAGATGACCCCGGCCATGACCCAGCCCATGGCCCCGGTCCGCCCGCAGGGTCCGTCCTCGATGGGCCAGGCGCCCTCGCCGATGCGCGGGTTCCTGATCGACGAGGACGACAACTGAGCACCGGGTACTAGTACGACAACGGCGTCGGCAGCGCCCAAGGGGCGGGCCCCCGGACTTCGGTCCGGGGGCCCGCCCCTTTTACGCGGGTTGCGCGCGCCCGCCGTCGGGGCGCGGGACACCGCGCGACGGTGACGGGACCGGCCGGCATCCGGGCGGGAGGCCGCGGCCCGGTTTCGGTGGAGCCTGCGGTTCGGCGTCGGGGTGGGAGCCTGCGGCCCGGTTTCCGGTGGAGCCTACGGTCGGGCGTCGGGGTGGGAGCCCGCGGCCCGGTACGCGGCGGAGCTTATGGTTCGGCGTCGGGGTGGGAGCCTGCGGTCCGGTTTCCGGCGAGCCTACGGTCGGGCGTCGGGGTGGGAGCCCGCGGCCCGGTACGCGGCGGAGCTTATGGTTCGGCGTCCGGGCGGGAGCCTGCGGCCCGGTACCCGGTGGAACTCCCGGTCCGGCGTGCGGGCGGGAACGTCTGGGCCGGTGATCCACGCGCAGGGGCCCGGTCTCCTTGCCGGAGACCGGGCCCCTGCGCACGCCTGCGGTTACGCCCGGCGCAGCCGGAACGTGAGGGACAGGCCCTCGTCGGTGAAGGTGTCGCCATAGGTGCCGTCCGCCTCGCCCTGGGCGAAGTCCGTCGCGAGGACCTCCTCGGCGATCAGGGCGCTGTGCTCGGACAGCGCGGCGATGACCGCGGGATCGGTCGAGGTCCACCGCAGGGCGATGCGGTCGGCCACGTCCAGGCCGCTGTTCTTGCGGGCCTCCTGGATCATGCGGATCGCGTCACGGGCCAGACCGGCCTGCCGCAGCTCCTCGGTGATCTCCAGGTCGAGGGCGACCGTGGCGCCGGAGTCGGCGGCCACCGACCAGCCTTCGCGCGGGGTCTCCGTGATGATGACCTCGTCGGGCGCGAGGGTGACCGTCTCCCCGTCGACCTCCACGGACGCGGTGCCCTCCCGCAGCGCGAGGGACAGCGCGGCGGCGTCGGCACCGGCGACCGCCCGGGCCACGTCCTGCACCCGCTTGCCGAACCGCTTGCCCAGCGCCCGGAAGTTGGCCTTGGCGGTCGTGTCGACCAGGCTGCCGCCGACCTCGCTGAGCGATGCCAGCGCCTCGACGTTCAGCTCCTCCGTGATCTGCGCGTGCAGCTCCGGGTCGAGGGACTCGAAGCCGGTGGCCGCGATCAGCGCACGGGACAGCGGCTGACGCGTCTTGACGCCCGACTCCGCGCGCGTGGCGCGGCCCAGTTCCACCAGCCGGCGGACCAGGACCATCTGACGCGACAGCTCCGGGTCGATCGCGGACAGGTCCGCCTCGGGCCACGCGGCCAGGTGCACCGATTCGGGCGCGTCCGGCGTGACCGGCGCGACCAGGTCCTGCCACACCCGTTCGGTGATGAACGGCGTGATCGGCGCCATCAGTTTCGTGACCGTCTCCAGCACCTCGTGCAGGGTGCGCAGCGCGGCCTTGTCGCCCTGCCAGAAGCGGCGGCGCGAACGGCGGACGTACCAGTTGGACAGGTCGTCCACGAACGCGGACAGCAGCTTGCCGGCGCGCTGGGTGTCGTACGCCTCCAGCGCCTGGGTCACCTGGTCGGTCAGGGCGTGGAGTTCGGACAGCAGCCAGCGGTCCAGCACCGGGCGCCCGGCCGGCGCCGGGTCCGCCGCGGAGGGCGCCCAGCCGGACGTGCGGGCGTACAGCGCCTGGAAGGCGACCGTGTTCCAGTACGTCAGCAGGGTCTTGCGGACGACTTCCTGGATGGTGTTGTGGCCGACCCGGCGGGCCGCCCACGGGGAACCGCCGGCCGCCATGAACCAGCGCACCGCGTCCGCGCCGTGCTGGTCCATGAGCGGGATCGGCTGGAGGATGTTGCCCAGGTGCTTGGACATCTTGCGGCCGTCCTCGGCGAGGATGTGGCCCAGGCAGACGACGTTCTCGTACGACGACCTGTCGAAGACGAGGGTGCCGACGGCCATCAGCGTGTAGAACCAGCCGCGGGTCTGGTCGATCGCCTCGGAGATGAACTGCGCCGGATACCGGCTCTCGAACAGCTCCTTGTTCTTGTACGGGTAGCCCCACTGCGCGAACGGCATGGAACCCGAGTCGTACCAGGCGTCGATGACCTCCGGCACGCGCGTGGCCGTCTTCCCGCAGCCGTCGTGACGGCAGGCGAAGGTGACGTCGTCGATGTACGGCCGGTGCGGGTCCAGGCCCGACTGGTCGGTGCCGGTCAGCTCGGTCAGCTCCGCGCGGGAGCCGACGCAGGTGAGGTGGTCGTCCTCGCAGCGCCAGATCGGCAGCGGCGTGCCCCAGTAGCGGTTGCGGGACAGCGCCCAGTCGATGTTGTTGTTCAGCCAGTCGCCGAAGCGGCCGTGCTTGACCGTGTCCGGGAACCAGTTGGTCTTCTCGTTCTCCTGGATGAGGCGGTCCTTGATCGCCGTCGTGCGGATGTACCAGGAGGGCTGCGCGTAGTACAGGAGCGCGGTGTGGCAGCGCCAGCAGTGCGGGTAGCTGTGCTCGTACGGCAGGTGCCGGAAGAGGAGGCCGCGCTGCGCCAGGTCCTCGGTGAGCTTCTCGTCCGCCTTCTTGAAGAAGACGCCGCCGACGAGCGGGACGTCCTCCTCGAAGGTGCCGTCGGGGCGGACGGGGTTCACGACCGGCAGGCCGTAGGCGCGGCAGACCTTGAGGTCGTCCTCACCGAAGGCGGGGGACTGGTGCACCAGGCCCGTGCCGTCCTCGGTCGTCACGTACTCGGCGTTGACCACGTAGTGCGCAGGTTCGGGGAACTCCACCAGCTCGAAGGGGCGCTGGTACGTCCAGCGTTCCATCTCGGCACCGGTGAAGGTCTGCCCGGTGGTCTCCCAGCCCTCGCCGAGCGCCTTGGCGAGCAGTGGCTCGGCGACGACGAGCTTCTCCTCGCCGTCCGTCGCGACGACGTAGGTGACCTCCGGGTGCGCGGCGACCGCCGTGTTGGACACCAGGGTCCAGGGGGTCGTCGTCCACACCAGCAGGGCGGCCTCGCCGGCGAGCGGGCCGGAGGTGAGCGGGAAGCGGACGTACACGGAGGGGTCGACGACCGTCTCGTAGCCCTGCGCCAGCTCGTGGTCGGACAGGCCGGTGCCGCAGCGCGGGCACCAGGGGGCGACACGGTGGTCCTGGACCAGCAGTCCCTTGCCGAAGATCTCCTTCAGCGACCACCACACGGATTCCACGTACTCGGGGTCCATGGTCCGGTAGGCGTCGTCCAGGTCGACCCAGTAGCCCATGCGGGTCGTCAGCTCGGCGAAGGCGTCGGTGTGCCGGGTCACCGACTCGCGGCACCTGGCGTTGAACTCGGCGATGCCGTACGCCTCGATGTCCTGCTTGCCGGCGAAGCCCAGCTCCTTCTCGACGGCCAGCTCGACCGGCAGGCCGTGGCAGTCCCAGCCGGCCTTGCGGCCCACGTGGTAGCCGCGCATGGTGCGGAAGCGGGGGAAGACGTCCTTGAAGACGCGGGCCTCGATGTGGTGGGCGCCGGGCATGCCGTTGGCGGTGGGCGGGCCCTCGTAGAACACCCATTCGGGACGGCCCTCGGACTGCTCCAGGCTCTTGGCGAAGATCTTCTGCTCGTGCCAGAAGTCGAGCACGGCGTGTTCAAGAGCGGGCAGGTCGACCTGTGCGGGCACCTGGCGGTACGTCGGCGCTGTCATCTGCGAGCATCCTCCAACGGACTTGCTGCCTTCCGTCGGAGGGACGAGAGCCTCAGATCCTGATCCACGCCGTGTGCGGCGCGCTCCCGCGGTACCACCCTCCTTGGCCCTCCGCCGTGCCGTACACGCCGGTGAGCCCCCTCATTGGGGTCGCGAGGCCGGGTCTACTCGCCGTCGCCCTGCGGCTGCGGCTTTCTTCCGGCGGCTCCGGGGTGATCTTCACGTCGCGCTCGCCCCCGGGCTCACACCGTCCCCGGGTCGCTCTGGGCTGCGTACGCCGCTACTCGTCCCCATCCACGCTTTTCGCTCCGCCCAGTGTACGGCGCCCCGCGGACAACGGCGGACCGGTTTTCGCGCGGTGCGGAGGCAGGCGCGGAGGCAGGCCCGGAGCCGGGCCGCGTGACCCGAATGGCGAGGGGGCGGGCGTACGTGTCCGCGCGGGCCGGACCGGACGGATTACCCGGCGGGGAGCTGGGCACAACGGATGCAGGCCCGTGGCTCGGGGGGTGCGGGCGGGCGAATCGGGCGGTGTGCCCCGTTGCCGCGGGACTCGAGTCGATTTATCGTCCCAGCACGATTCGCGAGCAAGATCACAATATGTGAAGGGGCCGCGGCCATGGTGGCGAAGAAGACCGCCGTACAGCAGCCGGCGACCGGGAAGACGGGCGCAGGACCTGCCACCAGGAGGACGGCCGCGGGGAAGCCGGCAGCCGGCCACGCGGCCGTGCGCCAGGAGCAGGAAGAGGGGGCGAAGGCGGAGGAACGGGTGGCGAGGAGCGCCGCCGTGCGGAAGACGGTCACGAAGAAGGCGGCCGTGCGGAAGACGCCCGTGAAGCAGGCGGTCGCGCGGGAGGCGGTCCCGGGGGAGGCGGTCGTGAAGAAGGCGGCTGTGACGGACGCGGCCGTCAAGGACGCGGGCCCGACGGAGCGGGGGGCGGAGACGACGGCGCAGCGGGCGGCGGTCAAGCGGGCGCCGGTGCGGAAGACGGCCGCCGGGAAGGCCCCGGCGAGGAAGGTGGTGGCGAGGAAGGCGGCGGCCGGGACGGCGGCGCACGGCCGTGCGGGGGCCGACGGCTCGGTGCAGGACGCGGCGGCCGGGGAGGTCGCGGTGACGGAGAAGCCGGCTACGAGGACGGCCACCGGCAAGGCGGCTACGGACAAGGCGGCCACCGGCAAGGCGGCTGCGGACAAGGCGGCCCCCCGGGAGCCGGCGGCGAGGAAGGCCGGCGGCAGGCGGGCGGTCCACGAGGCCGGCTCCACGGAGACGGCTCACAAGAGCACGGCCAAGAAGGCGGGTGCGGCGCGGGCCGCGAAGCAGACGGGAGCCACGACAGTGGTTGCGAAGAAGACTCCAGGCACGGTCACGGCGGAACAGACCCCGCTTCCCAAGGCGCGGGCCGCCGCGGCGGAGCCCGGCGAGCTGGCGGTGCGCACCGGGGAGGACCCCTGGACCCCGGAGGAGGTCGCGGAGGCCCGCGCGGAGCTGGACTCCGAGGCGGGGCGGCTGCGGGCGGAGATCAGCTCCTCGGAGGCGTCCGTCGCCGGTCTGATGCGGGACTCCGGGGACGGCGCGGGCGACGACGAGGCCGACACCGGCACCAAGAACATCACCCGCGAGCACGAGATGGCGCTGGCCGCCAACGCGCGCGAGATGCTGGACCAGACCGAGCGCGCCCTGGAACGGCTCGACGCGGGCACCTACGGCCTGTGCGAGAACTGCGGCAATCCCATCGGCAAAGCGCGCATGCAGGCCTTCCCGCGGGCCACGCTGTGCGTGGAGTGCAAGCAGAAGCAGGAACGCCGCTCCTGAACGCCGGGGGCCGTGGGGGCGTGCCGTAGTCTCGTTCCTCAGTCAGGCACCTAGGTTGAGGGACTCACGTGGCAGAGGCGGAGCGCATCATCGGTACGCCGGACACCCCGGACGACGGCGGCGAGCGGACTGCGGCGGCCGGAGCGCCCGCCGGCCCGGGAGCGTCCGGCCCGGCCGGTGCCGGCGAGGTGTCCGCCCCGGTGGGACGGCGGACCGGCCGCGGACGCCGGATCGCCGTGCTGTTCGCGGTGGCCGCGTTCGCGTACGCCCTCGACCTGATCAGCAAGATGCTTGTCGTCGCCCGCCTGGAGGGCCACGCGCCGATCCGGGTCGTCGGGGACTGGCTGGAGCTGCACGCCATCCGCAACCCGGGCGCGGCCTTCGGGTTCGGCGCGGCCTTCACGATCATCTTCACCCTCATCGCCGCCGCCGTGATCCTGGTGATCATCCGTCTCGCCCGCAAGCTCTACAGCTTCCCCTGGGCGATCGCGCTCGGCCTGCTGCTGGGCGGCGCGCTCGGCAACCTCACCGACCGCATCTTCCGGGCACCGGGGATCTTCGAGGGCGAGGTCGTGGACTTCATCGCGCCCCAGGGCTTCGCGGTGTTCAACCTCGCCGACTCGGCGATCGTGTGCGGCGGCATCCTGATCGTGCTGCTGTCCTTCCGCGGCCTGGACCCGGACGGCACGGTCCACAAGGACTGAGGACTGAGGCCGGTTCCGCCGGTCCTGCCGGTCCGGCCCGCCCGCGGGGCCCGCGGCCGGGCGGTTTTCCACAGGGCCGTTCGGTGGCCGGGCACCCGTCCGGCATACTCGACGGGTGAGCACCGTTCCCGAAATTCGTACCCTGCCCGTGCCAGACGGTCTGGAGGGCGAGCGCGTCGACGCCGCCATCTCCCGCATGTTCGGCTTCTCCCGCACGAAGGCGGCGGAGCTGGCCGCGGCCGGCAAGGTCCAGGTCGACGGGTCGGTGGTCGGCAAGTCCGAGCGGGTGCACGGCGGCGCCTGGCTCGAGGTCGAGATGCCGCAGGCCGCGGCGCCGGTGCAGGTGCTCGCCGAGCCGGTCGAGGGCATGGAGATCGTGCACGACGACGATGACGTGATCGTGATCGTCAAGCCGGTCGGCGTGGCCGCGCATCCGTCGCCGGGCTGGTCCGGGCCGACCGTCATCGGCGGTCTCGCCGCCGCCGGGTACCGGATCTCCACCTCCGGCGCCGCCGAGCGCCAGGGCATCGTGCACCGCCTGGACGTCGGCACCTCCGGCCTGATGGTGGTCGCGAAGTCGGAGCGCGCCTACACGTCGCTCAAGCGCCAGTTCAAGGAGCGCACGGTCGACAAGCGCTACCACACCCTGGTCCAGGGCCACCCGGACCCCACGAGCGGCACGATCGACGCCCCGATCGGCCGTCACCCCAACCACGACTACAAGTGGGCGGTCACCGCGGAAGGCAAGCCGTCGGTGACGCACTACGACCTCGTCGAGGCCTTCCGCGCCGCCTCCCTGCTCGACGTGAAGCTGGAGACCGGCCGCACCCATCAGATCCGCGTCCACATGGCCGCGCACCGCCACCCGTGCGTCGGCGACCTCACCTACGGCGCCGACCCGACCCTCGCCAAGCGGCTGGGCCTGACCCGCCAGTGGCTGCACGCGGTCCGGCTCGGCTTCGAGCACCCCGGCGACGGACAGTGGGTGGAGTTCGGGAGCGACTACCCCGAGGACCTGCGGCAGGCCCTCGACCAGGTCCGCGAGGAGACGTGGGCGTGAGCCCGCGTCACACCGTCCGGGTCGCGACGGACCTCACCGACCGCGAGGCCTGCTTCGCGGTCCGCAAAGAGGTCTTCGTCGCCGAGCAGGGCGTCGCCGAGGACATCGAGTACGACGCCTGGGACGCCGTGGCCGTGCATGTCCTGGCGGTCCGCGAGGACGGTGTGCCGCTGGGCACCGGGCGGCTGCTGCACGGCGAGGCGGCGGCGGCGAGGACCGGCGACCCCGCGGTCGGCTCCCTGGGGCGGCTCGCCGTCTCCCGGGAGGCACGCGGGCTCGGCGTCGGCGCGGCCCTGGTGCGCGCCATCGAGGACACCGCCCGCGCGGCGGGCCTCACCGCGCTCGACCTGCACGCGCAGACCCACGCCCAGGGCTTCTACGAACGGCTCGGCTACGTGGCGTACGGCCCGGAGTTCCCGGACGCCGGCATACCGCACCGGGCGATGCGCCGCACCCTCTAGCTCCGGCCCGCAGCGCCTTCGGGCTCCGGCCCGCAGCCTTCGGGCTCCGGCCCGCCGCCCGTCTCTGCTCCGGCCCGCCGCGCCCCCCGGCCCGCCGCGCCCTCCGGCCCGCCGCGCCCCCCGGCCCGCCGCGCCCTCCGGCCCGCCGCGCCCTCCGGCCCCCGTCTGCCGCGCTCGGTAGCTCCCGCCCGCCGCACCTTCCGGCTCCCCTGCGGAGCGCCGTCGGGCTCCGGCCCGCAGCCTTCGGGCTGCCGCCCGCCGCCCGTTTCTGCTCCGGCCCGCCGCGCCCTCCGGCCCGCCGCACCTTCCGGCTCCCCTGCGGAGCGCCGTCGGGCTCCGGCCCGCAGCCTTCGGGCTGCCGCCCGCCGCCCGTTTCTGCTCCCGCCCGCACCGCCCTCCGACCCCGGCCCGCACCGCCCGCCGGCCCCGGCCCGCAGCGCCCGCCGGCCCCCGCCCGCACCGCCCTCCGACCCCGGCCCGCAGCGCCCTCCGGCTCCAGCCTGCCGCGCTCGGTGGCTCCCGCCCGCGGCTTCGTCCGGGAGACGTCGGTACGGCCGGGGCGCGGGCGTCGTGGCAGGCTAGAGGTCTGCCGTGTGATCGTCGAGCCCGGAGCGCCGTCCGTGGATCAGTTGGCCCTGTTGTTCGCCCTGCTGCTCGGGGCCCTGGTGAGCGTCCCGCTCGGGGACCGGCTCGGGATGCCGGCGCCCGTGCTGATGACCCTGTTCGGCGGGGTCCTGGCGGTCGCCGACTTCGTGCCCGACGTGAACATCCCGCCCGACCTGATCCTGCCCGCGCTGCTCCCGCCGCTGCTCTACGCCGCCGTGCGCCGGACCTCCTGGCGGCAGTTCGCGGCCAACGTCCGTCCGATCTTCCTGCTGGCCGTCGCCCTGGTGTTCGTGACCACGGTGTGCGTGGCGCTGGTCGCCAACGCGATCGTGCCCGGGCTGCCGATCGCCGCCGCCGTCGCGCTGGGCGCCCTGATCGCACCGCCCGACCCGGTCGCCGCGACCAGTGTCGCCGGACAGCTGGGCCTGCCGCGGCGCCTGGTGTCCATCCTGGAGGGCGAGGGCCTCTTCAACGACGTCACGGCCATCGTGCTGTACCACGTGGCGATCGCCGCCGCCCTGAGCGGCTCCTTCTCGCCCTGGCGGGCCGGGCTCGACCTCGTGCTGTCCGCCGTCGTCGCGGTGGCCGTGGGGCTGGTGCTGGGCTGGGGCGCGAACAGGCTGATGGACCTGCTGGACGAGCCGACCCTCCAGATCGGCATGACCCTGCTGGTGCCGTACGCCTCCTACGTGCTCGCGGAGAAGCTGCACGGCTCCGGGGTGCTCGCCGTGCTCACCACGGCACTGTTCCTCGCCGAGTACGCCACCGACGCCGACGACGTGATGACCCGGCTGGCCGGGCACACGTTCTGGGACATCATCGACACCCTCGTCACGGGCGTCGCCTTCGGGCTGATCGGCCTGGAGCTGCACAACGCCATCCACACGGGCCGCGGGCGCTGGGGCGAGCTGCTGGGCTGGTCGGCCGCGGTGGTGGGCGTGGTGGTCGTCGTACGGCTGCTGTGGCTGCTGCCGGCCACCTGGCTGACCAAGCGGCTGCACGCCCGCCGGGACTACGACGAGGACATCCCGGTCAGCTGGCGGGAGACCGTCGTCATGTGGTGGTCCGGGATGCGCGGGGTGGCCTCCGTGGCGCTGGTCCTCGCGATCCCGCTGAAGACCGACGACGGCTCGCCCTTCCCGCAGCGGGACGTGCTCGTGTTCATCGCCTTCGGGGTGATCATCGCGACGCTGGTGGTGCAGGGGATGACGCTGCCGTGGCTGGTGCGGCGGCTGGATGTGCGGGCCGACTCCGAGCGGGAGAAGGAGTTCGAGAAGGAACTCGCGGTGCGGGCCGCGAAGGCGGCGAAGCGCAGGCTCCGGGAGATCGAGCAGGTGGAGGACCTGCCCGACGACCTCTCCGAGCAGATGCTGCGGCGGGCCTTCGAGATCGGCATCCGGATCAGTCCGGACATGGGGGAGGAGGAGCGCCGGGAGGCGCAGCACCAGCGGGTCAGGCGGCTCAAGCGGGTGCGGCGCATCCAGGGCGAGATGCTCAGCGCGGCGCGGCACGAGGTGCTGGCGGCGCGCAGCGAGCCCGGGGCGGATCCGGAGATCGTGGACCGGGTGCTGCGCCACCTCGACGTGCGCAGCCTGCGGTGATCTGTTCCCGTGGCCGCGCCGCCGTAGCCGCCGGAGGACCGGCGCCGTAGCCGCACCGGCCGGTCAGCCCCGGCCGGTGCGCGGGAACTCGTAGGCCCGGCGCAGCGAGGCGCCGTCGGGGGACGGGACGCGGTAGGGCGGGAGCACGGCCTCGGAGGTGTTCACCCGGGGCAGCGCGTAGGCGTGCTTCTCGGACAGCCAGGTGATCATCTGTTCGCGGACCGCGACCCGCACCGTCCAGATGTCGTCCGCGTCCTTCGCCGTCACCAGGGCGCGCACCTGGACGGTGTTCGGTGTGGTGTCGGTCACCTGGAGGCTGTAGGCGCGGCCGTCCCAGGCCGGGCACGCGCGCAGGATGTCCCGCAGCTTCTCGCGCATCGCCTCGATGGGCGCGCTGTGGTCGAGGTGCCAGTAGACGGTCCCGGTCATCTGCGGGGTGCCGCGGGACCAGTTCTCGAAGGGCTTGGAGGTGAAGTACGACACCGGCATGGTGATCCGGCGCTCGTCCCAGGTCCGTACGGTCAGGAAGGTCAGGGTGATCTCGTCGACCGTGCCCCACTCGCCGTCCACGACGACCGTGTCGCCTATGCGGACCATGTCGCCGAAGGCGATCTGGAGCCCGGCGAACAGGTTGGCCAGGGTGGACTGGGCGGCGACACCGGCGACGATGCCGAGGATGCCGGCGGAGGCCAGCAGCGAGGCGCCGGCCGCGCGCATCGCGGGGAACGTCAGCAGCATCGAGGCGATCGCCATCACGATGACGATCGCGGACACCACCCGCATGATCAGTTCGACCTGGGTGCGGACCCGGCGCACCCGGGCCGCGTCCCGGTGGACGCGCGCGTAGCGGCTGTAGCTGGTCTCGACGACGGCCGCGGCTATCCGGATCACCAGCCAGGCGGCGGATCCGATCAGCACCAGCGTCAGCGCGCGGCCGATGCCGGTGTGGTGCTGCGCGGACAGTTGCGCCTGGTCGTAGGAGCCTCTGAGCAGGGCGGCGCACAGCACCAGCTGGTACGGGATGCGGCCGCGCCGCAGCAGTTCCCACAGCGGCGAGTCCGGGTTGCGTTCGTCGGCCTTGCGCAGCAGCCGGTCGGTGACCCAGCCGAGGGCAAGGGTGAGCAGCACCGAGCTGCCCACCACGATCAGGGGGCGGAGCACGTTCTCCATGCCTCCGAACGTAACCGGGCTCGGCGGGTGATGAACATGTGTGTTCCGAGCGTGTGCGGGTAGGGCCGCCTGATACGGCCGCGAGGACGGCGGCTGGCACCATGGCCTCATGGACATCATGCTCTTTCACTCGGCCTACGGACTCCGGCCCGCGGTGCGCGAGGCCGCGGACCGGCTGCGCGCGGCGGGACACGAGGTGTGGACGCCGGACCTCTTCGAGGGACACACGTTCGACACCGTCGAGGACGGCATGGAGTTCCAGGAGCGCACCGGCAAGGAGGAGCTGCTGAAGCGGGCCGTGCTGGCGGCGGCGCCGTACTCGGACCGGGGGCTGGTGTACGCCGGGTTCTCGCTGGGCGCGTCCATCGCGCAGACCCTCGCCCTGGGCGACGGCAAGGCGCGCGGGCTGCTGCTCCTGCACGGCACCTCCGACATCGCGCCGAACGCGCAGGTGGACGAGTTGCCGGTGCAGCTGCACGTGGCGGAGCCGGACCCGTTCGAGACGGACGACTGGCTGAGCGCCTGGTATCTCCAGATGGGCCGGGCGGGTGCCGACGTGGAGGTGTACCGGTACGCCGGGGCCGGGCACCTCTACACCGACCCCGGCCTGCCGGACCACGACGCGCAGGCCGCCGAGGCCACCTGGCGGGTGGCGCTCGGCTTCCTGGAGACGCTTCGCTGAGCGAGGGGTCACACCGGGTCGTAGGTCCGCTCGATCCTCTGCGTGCCGCTGCGGGTGCGGTAGGAACGCGCCCAGCCCGACGTCGCCCCCGCGTCGGTGCGGTCGGACAGGACGTAGTAGTCCATCTGCGCGCGGTCGGCGGTGATGTCCAGCACGCCGTAGCCGTGGCGGTCGGTGTCCACCCAGTGGACGTGCCGGTTGGCGGCCTTGATGAGCGGTGAGGCGACCGCGGAGACCGTGCCCTCGGGCACCTTCACGATGTCGTCCAGGTTGTCGGAGGTCACCGAGGTCACCACGAACTCGGTGGCCGCCGACGCCGACAGCGGATAGGTGCCCGCGTCCACCGGCACGTCGTTGGCCCAGGCCATGTGGATGTCACCGGTCAGGAAGACGGTGTTGCCGATGGCGTTGGAGCGCAGGTGGGCCAGGAGTTCGCGGCGGTCGTCGGTGTAGCCGTCCCACTGGTCGGTGTTGGCGGCGATGCCCTCCTGCGG
Organism: Streptomyces sp. NPDC006309; assembly: GCF_040613095.1. Lineage (NCBI taxonomy): Bacteria > Bacillati > Actinomycetota > Actinomycetes > Kitasatosporales > Streptomycetaceae > Streptomyces > Streptomyces sp. NPDC006309. The sequence continues at coordinate 97,062 of NZ_JBEXRO010000009.1, forward strand.
CAGCCCGAGCAGCTTGGCGAGCGGCTTGAGCAGGTCGGCGCTGAGGGAGCCGAAGGAGAACGGCGAGATCATCACCGAGTTGCCGACCAGCCGCCACCGGGTGTCGGAGGCCTTCAGTCCGGCCTTCAGCCAGTCGAGCTGGGCGCGTCCGGTGAGCGTGCGGTCCGGGTCGTCCACCGAGCCGCTGGCCGTGGACGCCTGCTGGGAGCGGAAGGAGCGCAGGTCCAGCAGGGACAGGTCGGCGAGCCTGCCGAAGCGCAGCCGCCGGTAGGTGGTGCCGGCGACGGCCGGGCGGACCGGCATCCACTCGAAGTAGGCCTGCTTGGCGGCGGCCTGACGGGCCACCCAGGTGCCCTCGGCGCCCTCGGTGTGGTTGACCGCGCCGCCCGACCAGGCGTTGTCGGCGAACTCGTGGTCGTCCCAGATCGCGATGACGGGCGCCTTCAGGTGCAGGGCCTGGAGGTCGGGGTCGGTCTTGTACCTGGCGTGCCGGGTGCGGTAGTCGGCGAGGGTGAGGATCTCGTCGGCCGGGGCGTGGGGGCGGACCACTTTGCCGCGGGCGGCGTACTCGCCGGACTTGTACTCGTAGATGTAGTCGCCGAGGTGCAGCCAGGCGTCCAGGTCGTTGCGGGCGGCGAGATGGCGGTAGGCGGCGAAGTAGCCCGCCTCCCAGTTGGCGCAGGAGACCACGCCGAAGCGCAGCCCGGGCACGTCGGCGTCGGCCGCCGGCGCGGTACGGGTGCGCGCCACCGGGGAGTCGGTGCCGCCGGCCGAGAACCGGAACCAGTAGTCGGTGGCCGGTGCCAGGCCGCGGATGTCGGCCTTCACGGTGTGGTCGGAACCGGCGGTCGCGGTGACGGAGCCCTTGGCGACGATGTCCGTCAGCGCCCTGTCCCTGGCGACGACCCAGCCGACCTCGGTGTCCGGGCCGGTCCCGGAGCCCGGTATCGCCTCCGGGACCGGGGTGATGCGGGTCCACAGCAGTACGCCGTCGGGCAGCGGGTCACCGGAGGCGACGCCGTGCAGGAAGGCGGGGGCGTCCGTGGCGGCGCGGGCCGGGAGGGCGGCGGCGAGCGGTCCGGCCAGGACAGCGGTCGCCGCCGCGGCCTTGACGACCGTACGGCGGCGGGGGAACGGCGTGCCGAGGCTCTGAGCGGCCTCGGATGATCTGTATCGACTGGTCACGGATGATCAGGCTACTGATCAGTACGCGCGAGAGTGGGCGAACTCGCGAAAGTTCGCCCACTGTCCCACGGGTCGTTACATCCGTCGCGGCGTTACCCCGTTCGCCCGGAGGACCCTGTCACGCGGTACCGAAGTACCTCTTTTCGTCCTTCGGCGAGCCATCCGCTCCCTTTTGGTGCCAGACGGTGAGAGTTACCTTCTTGTTCTCCGGTATGTCCACGCCCTGTCCGCCCGACTCGCAGGTGCCCGCGCCGCGTGCGGCGGCAAGGCGGTGGTAGTGATTCCCGCCCGAGTCTTCCCAGTAGATCGAGATCATGGCGCGGTCGCCGTCTGGTTCTAGGTCGCAGACCTTCCAGTTGTCTCCGTCTGCGATGAACCACCCTTCGGCCAAGCGGACCTCCGAGCAGCTGAGCGATGAGCAGTCCTCGAAGTAGGAGTAACCGTGCGCGTTGCTGCCGGCGAAGGCTGGAGCTGCGCTGAAGGCAAGAGCCGCCGCGATTACGGCCGTCCCCGTTAACGCACGCTTCACGCCTGTGTCGAAATTCATGCTTGCCCCTCGTGTCTGATCTGATGTACGCAACGAAGGCAGTGGCGGCTTTCCGTTGCGATGTGAAGATCTTAATTTCGAGATGCTTGCGCCGGCAAGGGAGTTATATCTGACGGCGCTCCCGTCGGAGGAGGCATGAAGGCCTTAATCGGTATTGCAGTCGAGGGGGTCGGGTAGTACGCCCTGGCGGCCGAGACGGCCGGCACATGCAATCTGCGGAAGGAGGGGCTGTTGCACCGAAAGGCCAGTCGGGTCGATGAGAGGGGGTAGGTGACAGCCCTCTCATCGACCAGCGGTTCCGTGACTCCGACCCCGGCGGGGCTGGTTCACGCCTTGAGCGCTGCCCCCACCACACGATTGAAGTCGGCCACCGTCATAGGCGGGTTGCCCTGGTTGCCGGAGGTGAGCTTCTTGCCATCCATGACAAAACTGGGGGTGCCGGTCACCCCGTCCTTGTTTGTGTCAAAGGTCTTCGACATGGCCAGCGCCCAGGCGTCGTAGGTGCCCTTCTTCACCGCGCTCCGGAACTTGGCGTTGTTCTTGAGAGCCGGTACGGTGTCGGCCACCTTGATGAGATAGTCGTCGCTCTTGAACTTGTCTTCTGTCTCCTGCGGGTGGTACTTGGCGGAGTAGAGCGCGGACTTGTAGTCCAGGAATGCCTCAGAGCTCACGTTGAGTGCGGCGCCCATGGCGCTCATCGCGTTCTTGGAACCCTCGCCGTTGCTGCCGATCTTGCCCTTGCCCAGCGCGTCGCCGTCGAGGAACGTGCCACCGATGAACTGGATCCTGTACTTCCCGACATCGAGACCCTTCCTCACGGTCGTGCCGACGGTCTGCTCGAACTGGGCGCAGACGGGGCAGCGCGGGTCCTCGTAGATCTTCAGGGTCTTCTTGGCGCTGTCCTTGCCCATGACGACCGTGGTGCCGTCCGTTCCCGTGGTGTTGGCCGGGGCGGTGACGCTGGCATCCTTCATGCCCTCCCAGTACCCGGGCTTGTTGTTCTGGACGACGGCGTAGCCGATGCCGCCGGCCGCGGCCAGGACGGCCACGACCGAGGCGGCCACGATGGTCTGCCGCCTGGCCTTGTCACGCTTGGCCTGCCGCTCGCGCTCCTGGCGCAGCCGCTCCCGGGCCGCCGTCTTCGCCGTCTGGCTGTTCCGCTTGCTCATGCTGGTGATCTCCATGGGGGACGCGCACCCGTCGTACGCGGGACGCGGGTGGGGGACCGGTCGGTGTCCGGACGCCGTCGGCCGCGCGGGAGCCGGGGTGGCTCAGGCGAGGGCCGCGGCGGGGGAGCACGGCGGTCCACGCCGTCCCAGGGAGTGCGTGAGGAGCCGGTCACGGGCCGCGCTGCGGCGCGGCGCCGGGCGGGGCGCCCGCCGCACCGGCAGCGCCCGTACGGTGACCGCGGCCACCGCCAGCAGCAGCGGCCGGAACGTGGTGCCGGCCACCGCGTACAGCAGCTGGGCCAGGGCCCGCTCGCCCCGGCGCAGCCAGGCGGCGGCCAGCAGGCCCACGCCGACGTGCGCGGCGAGCAGCAGCCAGGCGGCGGCCGGGCCGACATGGGCGAGCAGGGCGCCGGCACGGTCACCGCCGGTCACCCGGACCAGCGGGGTGCCCATCCGGCCCTCGCACAGCACGTCCAGGCCGACCGCGCGCAGCGGGCCGGCGACCGGGCCGCCCGCCCGGCCGTAGCAGGCGTGCTGGCCGGTGGTGAACACCGTGTCGGCGGCAAGCTCCAGCGGGACCAGCAGGGCCGCGATCCGGCCGAAGCCGCGCTCACGGCCCGCCAGCGCGTAGGCGGTGCCGAACACCCCCGCGGCGACGGCGGCCACGGCGGCCGACGGCAGCGGGGCACGGGACAGCAGCACGTGCGACGCGGTGCCGAGCGTCACGACGAAGGCCGTGAACAGCGCCGCGCGCACGGCTCTGAGCTGGGTCCCGGATATGTCCATAGCGAGAGCAGAGTCTGTCACGTACGCGGGTAAGAGACCCCTAAAGGATGCCTGTGAATCCGCGGGGTCACAGCCCCGGGATCCGGCCGTTGCGGAACAGGTCCACGAAGATCTGGTGATCGGCACGCGCGCGTGCGCCGTAGCTGTGCGCGAAGTCCACCAGCAGGGGCGCGAAGCCCTCCTCGTCGGCCGCGAGCGCCGCGTCGATGGCCCGCTCGGTGGAGAACGGCACCAGGGATTCGCCGGACTGGTCGTCCGCCGCCGCGTGCATGGTGGCGGTGGCCCGGCCCAGGTCGGCGACGACGGCCGCGATCTCCTCGAAGTCGTCGATGTCGCCCCAGTCCAGGTCCACCGCGTACGGCGAGACCTCGGCGACCAGCTGGCCCGCGCCGTCCAGCTCGGTCCAGCCCAGCCACGGGTCGGCGTGCGCCTGGAGGGCCCGCTGGGAGATCACCGTGCGGTGGCCCTCGTGCTGGAAGTACTCCGCGATGGCCGGATCCGTGATGTGCCGGGAGACGGCCGGGGTCTGCGCCTGCTTGATGTAGATCACCACATCGTTCTCCAGGGCGTCGCTGTGGCCCTCCAGGAGGATGTTGTACGACGGCAGACCGGCCGAGCCGATGCCGATGCCGCGCCGGCCCACGACATCCTTCACCCGGTAGGAGTCCGGGCGCGCCAGGGAGGAGTCCGGCAGCGTCTCCAGATAGCCGTCGAAGGCCGCCAGGACCTTGTAGCGGGTGGCCGCGTCCAGCTCGATGGAGCCGCCGCCCGGGGTGAAGCGGCGCTCGAAGTCCCGGATCTCGGTCATCGAGTCCAGCAGGCCGAACCGGGTCAGCGAGCGGGCGACACGCAGCGCGTCGAGGAGCGGGCCCTGCGCGGTGTCCAGCGTGAACGGCGGCACCTCGTCCCGCTTGGCGCCCGTGGCCAGGGCGTGGACGCGCTCGCGGTAGGCGTCGGCGTAGACCGTCACCAGCTCGGTGATCTGCTCGTCGCCGAGCGCCTTCGCGTACCCGATGAGCGCGATGGAGGCCGAGAAGCGCTTCAGGTCCCAGGTGAAGGGGCCGACGTAGGCCTCGTCGAAGTCGTTGACGTTGAAGACCAGGCGGCCGTTGGAGTCCATGTACGTGCCGAAGTTCTCCGCGTGCAGGTCGCCGTGGATCCACACGCGCGAGGTGCGGTCGTCCAGGTACGGACCGCCGCGCTTCTCGGCGTCGAGGTCATGGTAGAAGAGGGCCGCCGTGCCGCGGTAGAAGGCGAAGGCCGAGGCGGCCATCTTGCGGAACTTCACCCGGAACGCGGCCGGGTCGGCGGCCAGGAGCCGGCCGAAGGCGGTGTCGAAGACGGCGAGGATCTCCTCGCCGCGCTGCTCGTCGTTGAGCTGGGGGACCGACATCGCGGGGTGCCTCCTGGTGCGGGACGGGTGGTGCGTGTAGGGAAGGGAACGCGTACGACGGCGCTTCCGCCGTCTTCAACGGGCGACGCCACGCGGGAGTGCCCGGTTCCCGCACGAAGGTACGCGGACGGGGCCCGCGCGTGTCAGTGCGGGGGCATAGACTTCGACGCTGTCCCCCTGACTGTCCACAGCCCGTGGGACACCCGTCGACGCACGTTTGCCCTGGAGGCTCGAACCGTGTCAAAGCCGCCCTTCACGCACCTGCACGTCCACACCCAGTACTCGCTGCTGGACGGTGCCGCGCGGCTCAAGGACATGTTCCAGGCCTGCAACGAGATGGGCATGACCCATATCGCCATGTCGGACCACGGCAACTTGCACGGGGCGTACGACTTCTTCCACTCCGCGAAGAAGGCCGGAATCACCCCGATCATCGGGATCGAGGCGTATGTCGCCCCCGAGTCCCGGCGCAACAAGCGCAAGATCCAGTGGGGCCAGCCGCACCAGAAGCGGGACGACGTCTCCGGCTCCGGCGGTTACACCCACAAGACGATGTGGGCGGTGAACCGGACCGGTCTGCACAACCTCTTCCGCCTGTCCTCCGACGCGTACGCCGAGGGCTGGCTGACGAAGTGGCCCCGGATGGACAAGGAGACCATCGCCCGGTGGTCCGAGGGCATCGTCGCCTCCACCGGCTGCCCCTCCGGCGAGGTGCAGACCCGGCTGCGCCTCGGCCACTTCGACGAGGCCCTCAAGGCCGCCGCCGACTACCAGGACATCTTCGGCAAGGACCGGTACTTCCTGGAGCTGATGGACCACGGCATCGAGATCGAGCGCCGGGTCCGCGACGGCCTGCTGGAGATCGGCCGGAAGCTCGGCATCCCGCCGCTGGTGACGAACGACTCGCACTACACGTACGCGCACGAGGCGGGCGCCCACGACGCCCTGCTGTGCATCCAGACCGGCAAGAACCTCTCCGACCCCGACCGCTTCAAGTTCGACGGCACCGGCTACTACCTGAAGTCCACGGACGAGATGTACGCCATCGACTCCTCGGACGCCTGGCAGGAGGGCTGCGCCAACACGCTCCTCGTCGCCGAGATGGTCGACACCGCCGGCATGTTCGAGAAGCGCGACCTGATGCCGAAGTTCGACATCCCGGAGGGCTACACCGAGGTCACCTGGTTCAAGGAGGAGGTCCGCCGCGGCATGGAGCGCCGCTTCCCCGGCGGCATCCCCGAGGACCGCCAGAAGCAGGTCGAGTACGAGATGGACGTCATCATCCAGATGGGGTTCCCGGGCTACTTCCTCGTCGTCGCCGACTTCATCATGTGGGCGAAGAACAACGGCATCGCGGTCGGCCCCGGCCGAGGCTCCGCGGCCGGCTCGATCGTCGCGTACGCCATGGGCATCACCGACCTCGACCCGATCCCGCACGGCCTGATCTTCGAGCGGTTCCTCAACCCCGAGCGCGTCTCCATGCCCGACGTCGACATCGACTTCGACGAGCGCAGGCGCGTCGAGGTGATCAGGTACGTGACGGAGAAGTACGGCGCCGACAAGGTCGCCATGATCGGCACGTACGGCAAGATCAAGGCCAAGAACGCGATCAAGGACTCCGCGCGCGTGCTGGGCTACCCGTACGCGATGGGCGACCGGATCACCAAGGCCATGCCCGCCGACGTGCTCGGCAAGGGCATCGACCTGAACGGCATCACGGACCCCAGCCACCCCCGGTACTCGGAGGCGGGCGAGGTCCGCGCGATGTACGAGAACGAGCCGGACGTGAAGAAGGTCATCGACACCGCCAAGGGCGTCGAGGGACTGGTCCGGCAGATGGGCGTGCACGCCGCCGGCGTGATCATGTCCAGCGAGACCATCACCGAGCACGTCCCGGTCTGGGTGCGGCACACCGACAACGTCACCATCACGCAGTGGGACTACCCGAGCTGTGAGTCGCTCGGCCTGCTGAAGATGGACTTCCTCGGCCTGCGCAACCTCACGATCATGGACGACGCCGTCAAGATGGTGAAGGCCAACAAGGGGATCGACATCGATCTCCTGAGCCTCCCGCTCGACGATCCGACGACCTTCGAACTGCTCCAGCGCGGCGACACCCTCGGCGTCTTCCAGTTCGACGGCGGCCCCATGCGCTCGCTGCTGCGCCTGATGAAGCCCGACAACTTCGAAGACATCTCCGCCGTCTCGGCGCTCTACCGTCCCGGCCCGATGGGCATGGACTCGCACACCAACTACGCGCTGCGCAAGAACAAGCTCCAGGAGATCACCCCGATCCACAAGGAGCTGGAGGAGCCCCTCGAAGAGGTCCTGGCCGTCACCTACGGCCTGATCGTCTACCAGGAGCAGGTCCAGAAGGCCGCCCAGATCATCGCCGGCTACTCGCTCGGCGAGGCCGACATCCTGCGCCGCGTGATGGGCAAGAAGAAGCCCGACGAGCTGGCGAAGAACTTCACCATCTTCCAGGCCGGCGCGAAGCGGAACGGCTACAGCGACGAGGCCATCCAGGCCCTGTGGGACGTGCTGGTCCCCTTCGCCGGCTACGCGTTCAACAAGGCGCACTCCGCCGCGTACGGCCTGGTCTCGTACTGGACCGCCTACCTCAAGGCCAACTACCCCGCCGAGTACATGGCCGCCCTGCTGACCTCCGTCAAGGACGACAAGGACAAGTCGGCGGTCTACCTCAACGAGTGCCGCCGCATGGGCATCAAGGTGCTCCCGCCGAACGTCAACGAGTCCGAGTCCAACTTCGCCGCCCAGGGCGACGACGTGATCCTCTTCGGCCTCTCCGCCGTCCGCAACGTCGGCACCAACGTCGTCGAGTCGATCATCAAGTCCCGCAAGGCGAAGGGGAAGTACTCCTCCTTCCCGGACTACCTGGACAAGGTGGACGCGGTGGTCTGCAACAAGCGGACCACGGAGTCGCTGATCAAGGCCGGCGCCTTCGACTCCATGGGGCACACCCGCAAGGGCCTCACGGCGCAGTACGAACCGATGATCGACAACGTGGTCGCGGTCAAGCGCAAGGAGGCCGAGGGACAGTTCGACCTCTTCGGCGGCATGGGGGAGGAGAGCAGCAGCGAGCCCGGCTTCGGGCTGGACGTGGAGTTCTCCACCGACGAGTGGGACAAGACCTATCTGCTCGCCCAGGAGCGGGAGATGCTCGGTCTGTACGTCTCCGACCACCCGCTGTTCGGCCTGGAGCACGTGCTGGCCGACAAGGCCGACGCCGGGATCGCCCAGCTCACCGGCGGTGAGCACGCGGACGGCGCGGTCGTGACGATCGGCGGGATCATCTCCGGCCTCCAGCGCAAGATGACCAAGCAGGGCAACGCCTGGGCCATCGCCACCGTGGAGGACCTCGCCGGCTCCATCGAGTGCATGTTCTTCCCCGCCTCCTACCAGCTGGTGTCGACCCAACTCGTCGAGGACGCGGTCGTGTTCGTCAAGGGCCGGCTCGACAAGCGCGAGGACGTGCCCCGCCTCGTCGCCATGGAGCTGATGGTCCCGGACCTGTCCAATGCCGGCACCAACGCGCCCGTGATCCTCACCATCCCCTCGGTGAAGGTGACCCCGCCGATGGTCAGCCGGCTCGGCGAGATCCTCAGCCACCACAAGGGCGACAGCGAGGTCCGCATCAAGCTCCAGGGCCCGCGCAAGACCACCGTCCTGCGTCTGGACCGCCACCGGGTCAAGCCCGACCCGGCGCTCTTCGGCGATCTGAAGGTGCTCCTCGGCCCGTCCTGCCTGGCCGGCTGAGGTCCCCCAGCGTCAAGGGGCGCACCCGTGACGGGTGCGCCCCTTTCGTCTACCCGGGCTTCAACTGCCCGTCAGTTGTGGCCGAAGCGCTTCTGCTGCTTACGGGCGACGTCCGCCGGGCTGCCCGGTATGCCCGCCATCGAGGACTCGGGCTCCTCCGCCGGCGGACGGTGCGTGCGCTCGGGGGTCTGCTCGGTCTGCGGGCCGCGGTTCTGCGGGCCGGACTGCTTGCGGTTCTTGTTCTTGGCCATGCTGATCTGCCTCCTGCGAGGGGTCTGGGGGCCAGGGACGGGACCAGATTCACATACGCTGACATCAGGCGCATGTCGGATAATTACCGTGTGTGACAGGGTGGGTGGGCGCGCGGGATCCGCAAACGCCACGCCGAAGATCGAGTTCCGGCCGTTAACCCCCGCGCGGTCGGGCAGACTCGAGGGAAGTCCGGAGCAAAACCTCCCGGGAAGAGGGTGAGTCGCGTGGACCGCTGCATCGTCCTGGTGGACGCCGGGTATCTGCTGGGCGCCGCCGCCAGCCTCCTCGCCGGTGAGCCCTCGCGGTCCCGGATCACCGTCGACCACGCCGCCCTGATCCAGGCGCTGCGCGACCGCGCGGAGTTCGACACCGAACGTCCGCTGCTGCGGATCTACTGGTTCGACGGCGCCCCCGACCGCGTACCCCAGCCGGAGCACCGCCGGCTGCGCGTGATGCCCCGGGTCACCGTCCGGCTGGGCGCCCTCACCCGCAGCGACGGACGCTGGGCGCAGAAGGGCGTCGACGCGGCGATGCACGCCGAGCTGACCGAGCTGGCCCGGAACCGCGCCTGCTCCGACGTCGTCCTCGTCACCGGCGACGGCGATCTGCTGCCCGGCATGATGGCCGCCAAGGAGCACGGCGTCGCCGTCCACCTGTGGGCCGTCCAGGCCGCCGACGGCGACTACAACCAGTCCGAGGACCTGGTCGCCGAGGCCGACGAGCGGCGCGTGCTGGACCGCGCCTGGATCACCCAGGCCGTCCGCGCCAAGGAGCTGACCGGGGTCTGCGCGCCGCCGCCCGTGCCCCGCCCGGAGATCGCCGCGATCCTCTCGGCGCCGCTGCCCGAGTCGGCGCCGTCCGCGGCCGGCGAGCGCTCCGCCGAGCGGGCCGACCGCCCGCCGGCCACCGGCGGGACGGAGAACGGCGCCCAGGAGCGCACGTCCGCCGCCAGGACCGTACCGACCCCCAAGGACCTCGCCGCGCTGCGCGCGCCCGGCGCCCAGCCCGCGCAGCAGCCGCCGACCGCGACCCTGCGCTGGTCCTCCGACAAGGGGTGGGTCGACCGGCCCGGCGCGGTCACGGAGCCGCCCGAGGCCGCCGCCATGCCGACGCTCGCCCAGCTCACCACGGCCGAGCAGCGCTGGGCCGACCGGGAGGAGGACATCACCACCGTCGGGGGCGACCCGTACGAGGTGGGGCAGGTCTTCGCCCGCCGCTGGATGTCCCGGCTCGGCGGCGAGCAGAGCCATGTTCAGCGGCTGTCGCAGATGTACCCGCGGATCCCGCACCGGATCGACGGGGAGCTGCTGCGCTACGCGGCGCGGTTCGGGCTGCTGGCCCACAAGGACGACCAGATCGACGAGCACGACCGTTACGCCATCCGGGCAGGTTTCTGGCGGGAGGCCGGCGTTCCGGCGGCGACGGAGAGCACGCCCGCGGCCGACTGACACGACGCGCCCCGCCGAGGACCGCGGCCGTCCCGCCGAAGGCGGCGCGGTCGTGCCGCGGTGACCGGGAGAAGCGGCCCCAAAGGCGAGTAAAGGCCCCCGACCCCGTACCCTCGTCCCTTGTGAGTACGCGCGCGGCACAGGCACTTCGGTACGACGAGGTCGTACGCGTGCGCGGGCTCAGCAAGACCTATCCGGCCGTGAAGGGGCGGCGGGGCGCACCCGGCACACCCGAGCTGCGCGCCACCGACGGGGTCGAGCTGGACGTGCGGGGCGGGGAGATCTTCGGGCTGCTCGGACCGAACGGCGCCGGCAAGTCCACCCTCGTACGGCAGCTGACCGGGCTGCTGCGGCCGGACAGCGGGAGCGTGGAGATCCTCGGGCACGACATCGTGCGCCATCCCGAGCGGGCCGCGCGGCTCCTCGCGTACCTGGGCCAGGAGTCGTCCGCCCTGGACGAGCTGACCGTCTCCCTCGCCGCCGAGACCACCGGACGCCTGCGCGGTCTGGACGTCCGGCGGGCGCGGGCCGAACGGGACGCGGTACTGGACGAACTCGGGCTCGCCCCCATCGCCGGGCGGGCGCTGAAGAAGCTGTCCGGCGGCCAGCGGCGGCTCGCCTGCCTCGCCGCCGCCCTCGTCGGGGAACGGCCGCTGCTCGTGCTGGACGAGCCGACCACCGGCATGGACCCGGTGGCCCGGCGCGCGGTGTGGGCGGCCGTGGACCGGCGCCGGGCCGAGCGCGGCACGACCGTGCTGCTGGTCACCCACAACGTCATCGAGGCCGAGACCGTGCTCGACCGGGTCGCCGTGCTCGACCAGGGACGGGTCATCGCCTGCGACAGCCCCGCCGGACTCAAGGCACGGGTCGCCGGTGAGGTCCGGGTCGAGCTGGTGTGGCGGGAGCGGGCGCCGCTGGAGGTGCCCGAGGTCGCCGTCCTGCGCGAGCGGGCCGTGGAGGCCGGCCGGCGCTGGACGCTCCGGCTCGTGCCCGAGGAGGCCCGCGCCGTCGTCGCCACGGTGACCGGCGGAGCCGCCTTCGCCGCCCTGGACGACTTCACGCTCGCCACGCCCAGCCTGGAGGACGTCTACCTGGCGCTGGGCGGCGCGGCCCGGCAGGGGCTGGTGAGGGCATGAGCGGCACCGGCCGCGCCGTGCGTACGGGCCTGCACGACCGCCGTGGGGAAGGGGAGCAGCTCGCCGTGAGTGTCGTATCCGCCGAGGTGGCGCCGGGTGACGCCCGGGTCGTGCCCGAGACGGCGCCCGGCCCGGCCGAGCTGGGGCCGCCCGCGCGGCTGTGGCCGTCGCTGGCGGCCGTCTACCGGGCGCAGCTGTCCCGGGCCCGGGTGGCGCGGATGCCTCTGCTGTTCGTGGCCACCTTCCAGTCCGTCGGGATCGCCGTGATGATGCGGGGGGTCGTCGACAGCGGCAGCGAGGCCCAGTCCGTGGTGGCCGGGTCGTCGGTGCTGGTCGTCGCGTTCGTCGCGCTGAACCTGCTGTCCCAGTACTTCGGGCAGCTGCGGGCCAGCGGCGGACTCGACCACTACGCCACGCTGCCGGTGCCGCCGGCCGCCGTGGTGCTGGGCGTCGCGGCGGCGTACGCCTCCTTCACCGTGCCGGGCACGGTGGTGACCGCCGTCTTCGGGTGCGTGCTGTTCGGGCTGCCGCTGTCCAACCTGTGGATCCTGCTGGCCGTCATCCCGCTCGCCGGGGCCGCGCTGTCCGGGCTCGGCGCCGCCTGCGGACTCCTCGCGCCCCGGCCGGAACTGGCCACGCTGCTGGGCCAGCTGGGCATGTCGGCGGCGCTGCTGCTGGGCGTGCTGCCGGCCGACCGGATGCCCCAGATCGTACGGCTGGCCCGTGATCTGCTGCCCTCGACCTACGGCGTGGAGGCGTACGCCCGGACGTTCGGGGCGCACCCGGACTGGGCGGTCGTCCTCGCTGACCTGGGGGTGTGCGCGGGTGTCGGAGTGATCTCGCTGGCCGTGGCGGCCCGGGCGTACCGCAGGGCCGCCGTCCGGTGACGCGCCGCGCGGGGCGACCTGGCACGATGTCAGGGTGACCGCACCGCTGACTCCGCCTCCGCCCCCGCACGACGACTCCCCGCACCAGGTACGGCAGGCCCCGCCGTCCGCCGGGGCGCCGGGTGTGGGTCCGTACGAACAGGACGGCCCCGGGATGAGGACGGAAGTGCGGGAGGCCGCCGTGATCACGGTGGCGGTGGCGCTCGGCGGGGTGCTGCTGGGGCTGCTGTGGTGGTGGCTGGCGCCGCGCGTGCCGCTGGTCGGGGATGTGATCGACAAGAACTGGGTCGTCTACCTCAAGGACACCGAGGGCGAGCAGGCCATCGGTGTGGACGGCACGTTCGCGCTGCTGGGACTGGCCTTCGGGCTGGTCAGCGCGGTGGTCGTCTTCCTGCTGCGGCGGCGCGGAGGCGTGCCGGTCGTGGTGGCGCTGGGCGTGGGCGGCCTGCTCGGCTCACTGCTGGCCTGGCGGCTGGGCGTGTGGCTGGGCCCCGGGTCCGACGTGCTCGCCCGCGCGCAGGCCGTGGGCAAGGGGGTGACGTTCCCGGCGCCGCTGAAGCTCGGGGCGAAGGGCGCGCTGCTGGCCTGGCCGCTGGGCGGAGCGCTGGTGCATCTCGGGCTCACGGCGCTCTTCGGGCCTCGGGACCCCGAGCCGGAACTCTTCGGCCCGCAGGACCCCGAACCGCCGCACCCGCACGCCTGACCGCGACGCTCCGCCCGGTACGCCCCCGCGCCCCGGCCGCCGTGGCCGGGCCGGGACCTCAGCCCCTGCCGATGGGAGCCAGGACCGCGTCCGTCAGGTGGGCCAGGTCCTGCGGGGCCAGTTCCACCTCCAGGCCGCGGCGGCCCGCCGAGACGCAGATCGTGGGATGGGACCCGGCCGAGTCGTCGAGGACCGTCCGGAGCCTCTTGCGCTGGCCGAGGGGGGAGATGCCGCCGCGGACGTAGCCGGTGGTGCGTTCGGCGAGGGCGGGGTCGGCCATCGTGGCGCGTTTGCCGCCGACCGCCGCCGCGAGGGCCTTCAGGTCCAGGGAGCCCGCCACCGGGACCACGCCGACCACCAGGGAGCCGTCCACGTCGGCGACGAGGGTCTTGAAGACCCGGTCGGGGGAGATGCCCATCGCCTCGGCCGCCTCCTCGCCGTAGGAGGGGTGGGACGGGTCGTGCGCGTAGGCATGGACCGTGAAGTCCACGCCCGCCGCCGTCAGGGCCACCGTCGCGGGCGTGCCCCCGGACTGCTGCTTCTGCTTCTTCGCCATCGGGAGTGCCGGTCCTCCTCAGTTCAGACTGGTCGGTGCCCGCGTCAGCTCGAACGCCGGCAACGACGGCAGGCTACGGATGATGGCCGTCTCCGCGCGAAGGAGTTTCAGCTCGTCCCGGAGCCGGGACGCGGTGTCCGGCGCCTGGAGCAGTCGCTGCTTGGTCGGCGTGTCGTGCACCATCGCCGCCGCCACCAGGTACGACACCACGCTCGGGTCGTCCGGCAGCTCCGCCCCCGAGGACAGGGAGCGCTCGCGGGCGCCCGCCAGGCGCTTCTGGTACTGGCGGAAGGACCGCAGGACGCCCTCCGCCAGCGCCCCGGCCTCGTCACCCGGCTCCTCCGGCAGCTCCTGGAGCTCCGCGACGAGGAACGGGCCCGAGGCGTCCACGGACAGCAGGCGGACGCGGGTCGTGCCCGTCGCCAGCACCTCGAACGTGCCGTCGGACCGCTCCCGGACGGTCGCCGCGTCCGCGATGCAGCCGACGCTGTGGAAGGCCCGGACCAGGTCGGGACCGAAGCCGGCGGACGGGCCGCGTTCGGGCTCGGCCGTGGGATCGGGCATGCCGGGGGCGCTGGGCGCGACCTCGTGGCCGTCACGGACGGCCACGACGGCGAACCGGCGCGCTTCGTCCTCGGGAGTCTTCAGCAGCTCGCGCATCATGGCGCGATACCGCTCCTCGAAAACGTTCAGCGGCAGCACGAGCCCGGGGAACAGCACCGAGTTCAGCGGAAAGAGCGGGAGACGGGCGGTGGTCACGGCGCCCCAGCCTAGTGGTCGTCGGCGCGGTCGTGTCCGCCGTGTTCGCCGAGGGGGTCCTCGGGTGCGGTGATCAGCCCGGCCGGCAGGGGCCGCGGCCCCTGCGTCAGCAGGTGCTCGCGCAGGCGCAGGAAGTGGCCGAGCGGGTCGTCGGAGAACCGGTCCCAGGGGAAGGACGTGGCGTACGGGCCGATCAGCCGCAGCTGGGTGCGGGCGTCCTCCCGGCGGTCCAGGCGCAGCAGGACGTACAGCAGCTTGTTGCGGACCTCGGCGGGCCACGGATCGGCCTCGGGGAAGTGCCCGGAGAGTCCGATCGCCCGGTCGGCCGCCGCGTCCAGCCGGGCACGCGGGACCTCGGGACCGCAGCCGTCGGTCAGGTAGCCGAAGGCCGCGCGGGCGGGCAGGGCCTGCACGAGCGAGCCGGCGGGGGCGTCCTGCGCGGCCCGGTCGGCGAAGTCGAAGCACGCGTGGTGCGAGCCGTGCCAGGAGGCGGCGAGGTAGCGCAGGGCGGCCACGTGACAGCCGTAGTGGTGCGGGGCGCGGCGGACCGCGGCCTCCCACAGCTCCTCGAAGTAGCGGTGCCCGGCCCGTGAGCCGCGCGCGTGGTCCAGCGCGATCCGCCAGGGCACCGGGTCGCGGTCGTCGGCGCGGGCGGCGGCGGTGATGTGCGGGCTGACCTCGCGCAGCAGTTCGGCGCGGGCCGGCGAGGGCCAGGCGCGGTCCACCGCCAGCTGGGCGCCGACCAGCAGCGCGCCGGGGTCCTCGGGGGCGGCGGCGCGCCACTCCTCGTACCACTCGGGGCGTGAGCGGGCGAAGGCGGCGAGGCGGCGCGCGTACCGGTCCCGGTTCTCCCACTCGGCGGCGGCGCGGGTGGCGGCCAGCAGGCCGGCCGCGACGGCGTACTCGCCCCGCCCGGCGGCGACCAGCGCGGGCGAGAGACGGTCGTCGGGCGCGTCGAGCACCGTCTCGTCCCCGGCCGGCGGCCGGCCGGACGGGCGCGCGAAGCGTTTGGCCATCCGGGTGGGGCGGATGAACGAGGGCAGCAGAGCCATGGTGCCGACCATTGAAAGTCCGCAGGTCCCGGCGGCGCCAGGGGGTCCGGGCAAGTCGGCGAAAGTTGTACGTCAGCGGGTCAAGGACCCGTAAAAGATGAATGTTCAAATTGTGTGCGTCCGGGTCCGGAGGTGAAGGACGGGTGCCGATGCCCCGGGTGCCCGGCGTGTCGCGTCGCGGCCTCAGCCGCGCCGCAGCAGCCGGGTCGCGCCCGCCGCCACCGTCGTCGCCAGGATCCAGCCGAGCAGGATCATCACCGCCGCCAGCCACTGCCAGCCGCCGCGCAGCTGCCACTGGCCGGCCTGCCCGAGGTCGATCACCGGCAGCAGCAGGTCCAGCGTGAACAGCGCCGGGCTCCAGGCCGGATGGCCGCCGGGGTTCACCGGCGGATGGGCCGCGTGCGCGAACGCCAGTGTGCCCGCCGCCCACAGCACCGTCATCCACACCGCCGCCCGGCCGGGCCGGTAGCCGTAGGCGACCGTCCAGTCCTGGACGTGGCCCCACAGCTTGCCCGCCAGCGGCAGCGTCTCGCGCCGCCGGCGCTGCTTGGCGAGCAGCACCTCGCGCGCGTCCTCGTCCTCCCCGGCCGCGCGCAGCACCGCGGCCAGCCGCTCGTACGGCTCCGGGGCGTACTCGGCGGTGGCCGCCGACACCCAGTCCAGGCGCCGGGTCAGCGGGAACGGGCCCTGCGGCACCAGGTTCTCGTAGGCGAACCCGCCCATGTGCAGGTTCCCCTCGTCCGGCCAGCTGCTCGCCCGGTCCACCAGGTTCACGATCCGCGCGCCGGACAGCACCACCTTGCCGCGCTCGGGCCGGTCCCCGAGGAAGCGCAGCTCCGGCGTCTGCACCCGGCGCAGCGACAGCTCCTGGTCGTCGGTGAAGGTGAACCGGGCCCGCTCCAGGTCGACGGCGTCCCCGAACCGTCCGTCGTCCAGCCGCACCCCGCCCCGGCACTCGAACCGCTGGATGCGCGTCCCGCGCGCGGGGGTCGTGCCGCTCAGCAGCGGGCTGCCGACGCCGGCCGGGGTCAGGTACAGGGTGCGCTCGACCGTCAGCTGGGGAGCGTTCAGGGCCAGCCGCGCGTACGGATTGGCCAGTTTCGCGCCGCGCAGGCTGAGCGACACGCCGACCTTGGCGCCGCGCAGGCTCAGCTCGCCGTGCGACTCCAGCAGCTCGGCCTGGAGATCCTGGCCGACGGTCATGCCGTCCGCCGCGATCGAGCGGCCGCTGCGGTCCCGGTACACGATCGCCTGGTTGAGCATCAGGTCGGTGCCGATGTGGGCGTCGGTCAGCCGGACCCCGTTCTGGAAGCGGCAGCGCGGCAGGTGCAGGTCGCCCTCGGTGTGCACGCGGGCCGCCTCCAGCCGCGGCACCGAGCAGTCCACCAGGCGCACGGTCGTGAACCGGGCCTCCGGCAGCCGGACCTCCTCGTCGAACCGGCAGCCTTTCAGTTCCAGGTACGGCGTGACCTGGCCGCCCGCCAGGTCCAGCGTGCCGGTGATCCGCACGCCGGCGAGCTTCAGCGCGGACACCCGGCCCGCGAGCGCCGGCGGGCCGTCCAGCAGCAGCCAGCACACGATGCGGGCCCGCACGGTGCGCTCGGGACCCCACGGATGACCGCCGTGCGGATCGTCCACGCTGGCGTCTCCGCTGCTCAGGTCGTAGACGCTGCCGTTGCGGAAGGCCTGCCACATGCCGGCCTCGGCCGCCGTCAGGTCGTCCGGCAGGTCCCCGGCGCGGATGCCGGTCCCCTCGGTCACCGTTGTCCTCTCCCGGTCCAGTCCCGGTCCAGTCCGGTCCAGTGGTTTCGTACAGCCGTTCATGCCCGGTGAGTGACCCTCGGAACACAGCAGGTGAACGGGATCTTCCGGGTTCCGGCCAGCCTATGTACCAGCCATTGGCCCGCCATTGGCCCGCGTTCTGTATCAGCCATTGATACGCGCGGACGACTCCCGACGCCGGTCTGAGAGAATTGGGACTGTGATCTCCCGAATCGATCTGCGCGGCGACGCCCTTCCCGAGGGCCCCGCCCTGCGCGACCTGCTGCCCCGAGCCGACTTCGACGTCGCGGCCGCCCTGGAGAAGGTGCGTCCCATCTGCGAGGCCGTGCATCATCGTGGCGACGCGGCGCTGATCGACTTCGCCGAGAAGTTCGACGGAGTACGGCTGGAATCCGTCCGTGTCCCGGCCCGGGCGCTCACCGACGCGCTCGACGGCCTCGACCCGGCCGTGCGCGCCGCCCTGGAGGAGTCCGTCCGCCGCGCCCGCCTGGTCCACCGCGCGCAGCGCCGGACCACGCACACCACCCAGGTGGTGCCCGGCGGCTCGGTGACCGAGAAGTGGGTGCCGGTCGAACGCGTCGGGCTGTACGCGCCCGGCGGCCGGTCCGTCTACCCCTCCTCCGTGATCATGAACGCCGTCCCGGCGCAGGAGGCCGGCGTCGGGTCCATCGCGCTCGCCTCCCCGCCGCAGGCGGAGTTCGGCGGCCTCCCGCACCCGACGATCCTCGCCGCCTGCGCCCTGCTCGGCGTGGACGAGGTGTACGCCGCGGGCGGCGCCACCGCCGTCGCGATGTTCGCGTACGGCACCGAGTCCTGCCCGCCCGCCAACATGGTCACCGGCCCCGGCAACATCTGGGTCGCCGCCGCCAAGCGCTACTTCACCGGCAGGATCGGCATCGACGCCGAGGCCGGCCCGACGGAGATCGCGATCCTCGCGGACTCCACCGCCGACCCGGTGCACGTCGCCTCGGACCTGATCAGCCAGGCCGAGCACGACCCGCTCGCGGCGGCCGTCCTCGTCACCGACTCCGCCGAGCTGGCGGACGCGGTGGAGAAGGAGCTGGAGCCGCAGGTCGCGGCCACCAAGCACATCGAGGACCGGATCGTGCCCGCGCTGAAGGGCCGGCAGTCCGCGATCGTCCTCGTCGACGGCGTCGAGGAAGGCCTGCGGGTGGTCGACGCGTACGGCGCCGAACACCTGGAGATCCAGACCGCCCGGGCCGCCGAGGTGGCCGACCGGGTCAAGAACGCGGGCGCGGTCTTCATCGGCCCCTGGGCCCCCGTCTCGCTCGGCGACTACGCCGCCGGGTCCAACCACGTCCTGCCCACCGGCGGCTGCGCCTGCCACTCCTCGGGCCTGTCCGTCCAGTCGTTCCTGCGCGGCATCCACATCGTGGACTACACCAGGGAGGCGCTCGCCGAGGTCGCCCATCACGTGGTGACGCTGGCGGAGGCGGAGGACCTGCCGGCGCACGGCGCGGCGGTCAAGGCGCGGTTCGGATGGAAGGTTCCGGCGGACAAGTGAGCTTCGGCATCGACGACCTCCCCGTACGGGACGAGCTGCGCGGCAAGTCCCCCTACGGCGCGCCCCAGCTGGACGTGCCGGTACGGCTGAACACCAACGAGAGCCCCTACCCGCTGCCCGGCCCGCTGGTCGAGCGGATCGCGGAACGGGTGCGGGAGGCGGCCCGCGACCTGAACCGCTACCCCGACCGGGACGCGGTCGAGCTGCGCACCGAGCTGGCGAGGTATCTGACGAGGACCGGCGGGCACCCGCTCGGCACCGAGAACGTCTGGGCCGCCAACGGCTCCAACGAGGTCATCCAGCAGCTGCTCCAGGCCTTCGGGGGACCGGGCCGTACGGCCCTCGGCTTCGAGCCGTCGTACTCCATGCACGCCCTCATCGCACGCGGCACCAACACCGGCTGGATCCCCGGCCCGCGCAACGAGGACTTCACCCTCGACCCCGCCGCCGCGGAGCGGGCGATCGCCACGCACCGGCCGGACGTCGTCTTCATCACCACCCCCAACAACCCCACCGGCAACGCCGTGCCGGCGTCGACCGTCGTCGCCCTGTACGAGGCGGCCCAGCGGGCGAAGCCGTCGATGGTCGTCGTGGACGAGGCCTACGTCGAGTTCAGCCACGGCGAGTCGCTGCTGCCGCTGCTGGCGGACCGCCCCCACCTGGTCGTCTCGCGCACCATGTCGAAGGCGTTCGGCGCCGCCGGGCTGCGCCTGGGCTATCTCGCCGCGCACCCCGCGGTCGTCGACGCCGTCCAGCTCGTACGCCTGCCCTACCACCTGTCGGCGATCACTCAGGCGACGGCCTTGGCCGCCCTGGAGCACACCGACACGCTGCTGGGCTACGTCGAGCAGCTCAAGGCGGAACGGGACCGGCTGGTCACCGAACTGCGTGCGATGGGTTACGAGGTCACCGAGTCCGACGCGAACTTCGTGCAGTTCGGCCGCTTCGAGAACGCCCACGACGCCTGGCGGCGGATCCTCGAGAGGGGCGTCCTGGTCCGGGACAACGGCGTACCGGGACGGCTGCGGGTGTCCGCCGGCACCCCGCAGGAGAACGACGCGTTCCTCGACGCGGTACGGGACTTGAAGAAGGAGTTTGAGGCATGAGCCGCATAGGACGCGTGGAGCGCACCACCAAGGAGACCGCGGTCCTGGTCGAGATCGACCTCGACGGCACCGGACGGACCGACATCGCCACCGGCGTCGGCTTCTACGACCACATGCTCGACCAGCTCGGCCGGCACGGTCTGTTCGACCTGACCGTGAAGACCGACGGCGACCTCCACATCGACTCCCACCACACCATCGAGGACACCGCCCTCGCGCTGGGCGCCGCCTTCAAGCAGGCGCTCGGCGACAAGGTGGGCATCTACCGCTTCGGCAACTGCACGGTCCCGCTGGACGAGTCCCTCGCCCAGGTCACCGTCGACCTGTCCGGCCGCCCGTACCTCGTGCACACCGAGCCCGAGAACATGGCGCCCATGATCGGCGCGTACGACACGACGATGACCCGGCACATCCTGGAGTCGTTCGTCGCCCAGGCGCAGATCGCGCTGCACGTGCACGTGCCGTACGGGCGCAACGCGCACCACATCGTGGAGTGCCAGTTCAAGGCGCTCGCCCGGGCGCTCCGCTACGCCAGCGAGCGCGACCCGCGCGCGGCCGGCATCCTCCCCTCCACGAAGGGCGCGCTCTAACCCATGACCGGTCTGTCGGCCCTCCTGATCGTCGTCGGCCTCTTCCTGGCCGGCGGGATCATCTCCTTCGTCAAGCAGAAGATGCCCGCGAGCCTCATCGTGCTGCTCTCCATCGGGGCGGCCCTGTGCCTCGTCGCGGGCGTCGTGCGGCTGGAGGTGTGGAATTGAGCACCAAGAAGGTCGTCGTCTTCGACTACGGCTTCGGCAACGTCCGGTCCGCGGAGCGCGCCCTCGCGCGCGTGGGCGCCGACGTCGAGATCACGCGTGACTTCGACCGGGCGATGAACGCCGACGGGCTGCTGGTGCCGGGTGTCGGCGCGTTCGCGGCCTGCATGGACGGCCTGCGCGCCGCCCGCGGCGACTGGATCGTGGACCGCCGGCTGTCCGGCGGGCGTCCCGTCATGGGCATCTGCGTCGGCATGCAGATCCTCTTCGCGCGCGGCATCGAGAACGGGGTCCGGGCCGAGGGCCTGGACGAGTGGCCCGGCACCGTCGAGCCCCTCCAGGCCGACGTGGTGCCCCACATGGGCTGGAACACCGTCGACGCGCCCGCCGGCTCCGAGCTGTTCGCCGGCCTCGACGCCGGCGCCCGCTTCTACTTCGTGCACTCCTACGCCGTCCACGAGTGGACCCTGGAGAGCCACAACCCGGTGATCGAGGCGCCCAGGGTCACCTGGTCGACGCACGGCAAGCCGTTCGTGGCCGCCGTGGAGAACGGCGCCCTGCGGGCGACCCAGTTCCACCCCGAGAAGTCCGGCGACGCCGGTGCCCAGCTCCTCACCAACTGGATCGGAACCCTGTAGACCATGGCCAAGCTCGAACTCCTCCCCGCCGTCGACGTACGCGACGGCCAGGCCGTACGCCTCGTCCACGGCGAGTCCGGGACCGAGACGTCCTACGGCTCCCCGCTGGAGGCCGCCCTCGCCTGGCAGCGCTCCGGCGCCGAGTGGCTGCACCTGGTCGACCTGGACGCCGCGTTCGGCACCGGCGACAACCGCGCCCTGGTCGCCGAGGTCACCGGTGCGATGGACATCAAGGTGGAGCTGTCGGGCGGCATCCGTGACGACGACACCCTCGCCGCCGCCCTCGCCACCGGCTGCACCCGGGTGAACCTCGGCACGGCCGCCCTGGAGACCCCCGAGTGGGTCGCCCGGGTCATCGCCGAGCACGGCGACCGGATCGCCGTCGGCCTGGACGTGCGGGGCACGACCCTGCGGGGCCGCGGCTGGACCCGCGACGGCGGCGACCTGTACGAGACGCTGGAGCGCCTCGACAAGGAGGGCTGCGCCCGTTACGTCGTCACCGACATCGCCAAGGACGGCACCCTCCAGGGCCCCAACCTGGAACTGCTGAAGAACGTGTGCGCCGCCACCGACCGCCCGGTCGTCGCCTCCGGCGGCGTGTCGTCCCTGGACGACCTGCGCGCCATCGCGGGGCTGGTGCCCCTCGGCGTCGAGGGCGCCATCGTCGGCAAGGCGCTGTACGCGAAGGCGTTCACCCTGGAAGAGGCTCTTCAGGCGGTGGCCCGATGACTGACGTACGGCGTGTGACGACGGGTGCGCCCTGGGAGGAGCAGTTCGGCTACGCCCGCGCGGTGGCGCTCCCCAACGGCCTGGTGCTGGTCTCGGGCTGCACCTCCATCGTGGACGGCCAGATCGCCGGGGGCGGCCCGTACGAGCAGGCGGTCAACGCCTTCGACGTGGCGCTGACCGCACTGGAGAAGGTGGGGCTCGGCCGGGAGGACGTGGTGCGCACCCGCATGTACCTCACACACGCCCGGGACGTGGAGGAGGTCGGCCGTGCCCACAAGGAGCTGTTCGACAGCGTCCGGCCCGCCGCGTCCATGATCATCGTCTCGGGCCTCGTCGATCCCAGTCTGGTCGTCGAGGTCGAGGTCGAGGCGTTCCGCTCCGGCGGAGAACCCGGAGTGCCCGCATGACCCTGGCCGTACGAGTCATCCCCTGCCTGGACGTGGACAACGGCCGGGTCGTCAAGGGCGTCAACTTCCAGAACCTGCGCGACGCGGGCGACCCCGTCGAGATGGCCAAGGTGTACGACACCGAGGGCGCCGACGAGCTGACCTTCCTGGACATCACCGCCTCCTCCGGCAACCGGGAGACGACCTATGACGTGGTGCGCCGCACCGCCGAGCAGGTGTTCATCCCGCTGACGGTCGGCGGCGGTGTCCGCACGGCGGAGGACGTGGACAAGCTGCTGCGGGCGGGCGCCGACAAGGTGGGCGTCAACACCGCGGCGATCGCGCGTCCGGAACTGATCCGCGAGATCGCCGAACGGTTCGGGCGCCAGGTGCTGGTCCTCTCGGTGGACGCGCGGCGCACCCCCGGCGGCACCTTCGAGGTGACCACCCACGGCGGCCGGCGCGGCACCGGCATCGACGCCGTGGAGTGGGCGCACCGGGCGGCCGAGCTGGGCGCGGGGGAGATCCTGCTGAACTCCATGGACGCGGACGGCACGAAGGACGGCTACGACCTGGAGATGATCGCGGCGGTCCGCAAGCACGTGACCGTCCCGGTGATCGCGTCCGGCGGCGCCGGCGCCCTGGCCGACTTCCCGCCGGCCGTCGAGGCGGGCGCGGACGCGGTGCTGGCCGCGTCGGTGTTCCACTTCGGCGACCTGCGGATCGGCGAGGTGAAGCGGGCCCTCCGTGAGGCCGGGCACCCGGTGCGGTGACACCCCGGAGCCCCGGAGCCCCGGAGCGGATAGAAAAGAGAAGTTGCGCAATGTTCGTTGCGCAACTTCTCTTTCGTATCCGGGGTGAGGGCATGGGCTGGGTGCTCGCCGGGTTCGGCGCCGGCGCGGGTGCCGCCTCGCTGCTGCTGGCCGTGCGCGGCCGGGTGCCCCGCGCGGGGCTGGTCACCGGGTGCGCGTGCGTCGCGGGCTCCGTCGCCATCGGCGCCCTCGCCTTCGTGCCCGCGCTCGCCGCCGCCGTCGGGGTGGCCCTGCTCGTCGGCCTGCTCGCCGGGCTCAGCGGCGCCCTGTGCGGAGCCCTGCTCCAGACCCGGGCCGACCCCGCCTACCTCGGCCGGGTCACCGCCGTGGCCGGCCTGGTCGGGCTCGGCCTCGCCCCGCTGAGCATGCCGTTCGCCGCCGCCGCGATCGGCGTCTGGGGCCTCGGGCCGGTCTTCGTGGTCAGCGCGGTCGTCTGCGGCCTCGGCGGGGCCGTCGCCCTCCTCGTGCCGGACCTGCGCCGCGCGGAGATCCCCGGCTGACGGCGCCTCACTCCTTCGGCTGCACCAGCTGCACCAGATTGCCGACGGTGTCGTCGAACACCGCCGCCAGCACCGGCCCCTGGTCCCGCGGGGGATGCGTGAACCGGACCCCGAGCCCCCGCAGCCGCTCGTACTCGGCCCGGATGTCGTCCACGGAGAAGACGATGCACGGCAGACCCATCTCGTGCAGCGCCCTGCGGTACGGCTCCGCGACCGGTCCCTCGCCGGGCTCCAGCAGCAGCTGGAGGTCCGGCTGGGCCCCTTCGGGCGCTCCGACGGTGACGAACAGCGTGCCGCCGCCGAGGTCCATGTGGAGCCGGGTCTCGAAGCCGAGGACCTGCGTGTAGAAGGTGTGCGCCCGAGCCACGTCGTCCACGTAGACGCCGGTCATCGCCACCTTGATCACGGGGGCGCCCCTCTCAGATGCCCAGCTGCCGGGACTCGTGCAGCGTGGTGATCGCGTCGGCGTCACCCTCCAGGTCCACCCGGGCCGCGCTCTGCCGGCCGAACGCGAACATCAGCAGCTCCGACGGCTCACCGGTCACCGTCACCACCGGAGTGCCCCGGTGCGCCACCACCGTCTGCCCGTCCGGGCGGCGCAGCACCAGTCCCGTCGGCACGCCCCGTCCCATCAGCCGCGCGGCCCGCTCCAGACGGGACCACAGCGCGTCCTGGAAGACCGCGTCCAGCTCCCGCGGAGTCCAGCCCGGCTGGGCGCGGCGGACGTCCTCGGTGTGGACGTAGAACTCGATGATGTTGGCGGCCTCGTCGACCTGTTTGAGCTGGAAGGGTGAGAAGCGGGGCGGGCCGGTCCGGATCAGCCGGATCAGCTCCTCGTACGGCTTGGCGGCGTACTCGGCCATCACCTTCTCGAGACGCGGCGCGAGCTGTTTGACCAGCGTGCCCCCCGCCGCGTCGGGGCGGCGCTCGCGCACGACCAGGTGCGCGGCCAGGTCCCGGGTCCGCCAGCCCTCGCAGAGTGTCTCCGCGGCCGGGCCGACGGTTTCCAAGAGGTCGGCGAGCAGAAGCCGTTCACGCTTGGCGAAGGTCGACATGCAGCCAGCCTACGGCCCCGCCGCCGGTCCTCCCAGCCGCCACCCGGCCACCACCCTCGCCGGAAGGGCGCCGGCGCCGTGACCATTCCCCGGACGCCCCGGCCGCCCGCCCGGCCCCGCGCGGCACAATGGCACCCATGACCAGTACGACCGGTACGCCCCGGCCCAGCAGCCTCGACCCGGAGATCGCCGCGCGGCTCAAGCGCAGCACCGACGGGCTCGTCCCCGCCATCGCCCAGCAGTACGACACCGGTGAGGTGCTCATGCTCGGCTGGATGGACGACGAGGCACTGCACCGGACGCTGACCACCGGCCGCTGCACCTACTGGTCCCGCAGCCGCGGGGAGTACTGGGTCAAGGGCGACACCTCGGGCCACTTCCAGTGGGTGAGGTCGGTCGCGCTGGACTGCGACGCCGACACGCTGCTGGTCAAGGTGGACCAGGTGGGCGCCGCCTGCCACACCGGCGCCCGCACCTGCTTCGACGCGGACGTCCTCCTCGAAGCCGCCGATTCCGGCCCGACCGCCTCCGCTCAGTAAGGTCAGCGGCCATGGACCTCGAGACCTTCCGCAAGCTGGCCGCCGACCGGCGTGTCATCCCGGTCACGCGCAAGCTCCTCGCCGACGGCGACACCCCGGTCGCGCTCTACCGCAAGCTCGCCGCCGAGCGCCCCGGCACCTTCCTGCTGGAGTCGGCGGAGAACGGCCGATCCTGGTCCCGCTACTCCTTCGTCGGGGTCCGCAGCGCCGCCACGCTCACCGCACGCGACGGCCGGGCCCACTGGCTCGGCACCCCGCCGGTCGGCGTCCCCGTGGACGGCGACCCCCTCGTGGCCCTGCGCGCCACCCTGGAGACCCTGCACACCCCGCACCAGGAGGGCCTGCCGCCCTTCACCGGCGGCATGGTCGGCTACCTGGGCTACGACATCGTCCGCCGCCTGGAGAACATCGGCCCCGGCGAACGCGACGACCTGCGGCTTCCCGAGCTGACCATGCTGCTGACCAGCGACCTCGCCGTGATGGACCACTGGGAGGGCTCGGTCCTGCTGATCGCCAACGCGATCAACCACAACGACCTCGACACCGGCGTGGACGAGGCGTACGCGGACGCCGTCGCCCGTCTCGACGCCATGGAGGCCGACCTCACGCGCGCGGTCGCCCAGCCCCCGGCCGTTCTGCCGCCCTCCGAGCTGCCCGACCACACCGCCCTGTGGGGCGGCCCCGACTTCCGGCGGGCCGTCGAGGACATCAAGGAGCGCATCCGCGCGGGCGAGGCCTTCCAGGTCGTGCCCTCCCAGCGCTTCGAGACGCCGTGCACGGCGAGCGCCCTGGACGTCTACCGGGTCCTGCGGGCCACCAACCCCTCGCCGTACATGTACCTCTTCCGCCTCGACGGGTTCGACGTGGTCGGCTCGTCCCCGGAGGCCCTGGTGAAGGTGGAGGACGGGCGCGCGATGGTCCACCCCATCGCCGGCACCCGGCACCGCGGGGCCACCCCGCAGGAGGATCAGGCCCTCGCCGAGGAGCTGCTCGCCGACCCCAAGGAGCGCGCCGAGCACCTGATGCTCGTCGACCTCGGCCGCAACGACCTCGGCCGGGTCTGCGAGCCCGGCTCGGTCGAGGTGGTCGACTTCATGTCCGTCGAGCGCTACTCGCACGTGATGCACATCGTCTCGACCGTCACCGGCAAGGTGGCCCCGGGCCGAACCGCCTTCGACGTGCTCACCGCCTGCTTCCCGGCGGGCACCCTCTCCGGCGCCCCCAAGCCCCGGGCGATGCAGATCATCGACGAGGTGGAACCGTCCCGGCGCGGACTGTACGGCGGCTGCGTCGGCTACCTCGACTTCGCCGGTGACTCCGACACCGCGATCGCCATCCGTACGGCCCTGCTCCGCGACGGCACCGCGTACGTCCAGGCCGGCGCCGGGATCGTCGCCGACTCCGACCCGGCCGCCGAGGACCTGGAGTGCCGCAACAAGGCCGCGGCGGTGCTGCGGGCGGTCCACACGGCGAACCGGCTGAGCCGGTAGGGCGCCCGTCACAGGAGCCCCGGGTGACGGTTCGCCCGGGGTTCAGGCGATAGTGGAGTACGTGACTGCCGTTCCTCACCCCCGTTCCGAAGCCGCCGCACCCGCCCGGTCCGGCCGGCGCAGCCTCGCCGTGGCCCTCCTGTGCGGTGCGCTCGGCGCGGCCGTGACGCTGCTCGCGACCCGGCAGCGCTGGGCGGAGGGCACCGCGACGGTGGCCGGCGGCGCGTTCCCGCTGACCGCCAGAGGCAGCGACGTCACGGGCGTCCCCGCGGCCCTCGCCATAGTGGGCCTCGCCGCGCTCGTCGCCGTCTTCGCCGTCCGCCGGGCCGGCCGCCTCGCCGTCTCCGGGCTGCTCGCGCTGTCCGGTGCCGGAATCGCGGCCGCCGCCCTCGTGGCCGCCTCCGACGGCTCCGCCCTGGACGAGAAGGCCGCCAGGGCCAGCGGCGACACCTCCGCCACGGTCGGCGCGCTCACCCACACCGCCTGGCCCTACGTCGCCGTCGCCGGCGGCCTGCTGATCCTGCTCGCCGGGCTGCTCGCCCTGCGCTACGGCCGGCTGTGGCCCGCGATGTCCGGCCGCTACGAGCGCGGCACGCCCCGCCCCCGTCGCACGGCCCGGCCCGCCGACCCGGAGCGGCCGGAGGAGATCTGGAAGGCCCTGGACCGGGGCGAGGACCCGACCGGCGCCTGAGCCGGAGCCGCGGGCGCGGGCGGATGCGGCCCGGTGTGGTGAAACAGACGCCACCCCCGCGTCCGGCGGCCACACGCGTACGGGACAATGGGCGGTGAGCGTCCGGCTCGGACAGTGACGGGCGGGCTCGCAACCGTACGGACACGACGTACGACGCGTACTACGACGCACACGTACACAGCAACGAGGAGCAAGTCATGGCGGGCAGCAGCCACGGTCACACCCCGGCCGCCTGGACCGGTGTCATCATCGCCTTCATCGGTTTCTGCGTCTCGGGCGCCTTCATGGTGATGGCCCGGCCGGTCGGCTTCTGGGCCGGCATGGTGGTCGTGGTGCTCGGTGGCGTCGTCGGCGCCATCATGCGTGCCATGGGCCTCGGCCAGCCGAAGGCCTCGCGCCCCGTCCCGCGCACCGCCCCCGCCGCGACCCGCGAGCCGGCCGGCGCCGAGAGCTGACCAGCGCGCGCAACGCTTCCACGAGAGGGCGGCCCGGCACCCCAGGAGGGAACCCGGCCGCCCTTCACCGTTCCCGGCGCCTTCGGGGCCGGCGGTACCCGGCCCCGACCCGAGCCTCCCGGCCGGGATGTGCGGCCCCCCGGCCGGACGCGTTCCGCGCGCGCGTGCCCCGGCCGCGGGGGAGACTGCCCGGGTGAACGCCGACAGCCGACCGGCCCCGCCGTGGGCTCCGCGGAGCCTTCCGCGCCCCGCTCCGCCCGTGCCACCGCGGCGCCGGCTCGCCGTCGCGGTGGGGCTGCTCGCCGCCGTCGGCGGGGCCTTGGCCTACGTCGGCGCCGTCGACCCGAACGAGCCCGGCCACTACCCAGCCTGCCCGCTGTACCGGTTCACCGGCCTGTACTGCCCCGGCTGCGGCGGGCTGCGCGGCGCGCACGCCCTCGTCCACGGTGAGCTGCTCACCGCCCTGCGCGACAACGCGCTGGGAGTGGCCGCCTGCCTGGGCCTCGCCGTGTTGTGGGCCGTCTGGGTGGTCCGCACGGCGCGCGGCCGGCCGCTGCGGATCGACCCCGGGCCGGCACAGCTGTGGGCGCTCGGCGCGTTGCTGCTGGTGTTCACCGTCGTCCGGAACCTGCCGTTCGGTGGCTGGCTACACCCTTGATCGAACGGCGAACGTCCAGGTAGTGGGACCGCCCACAACTGGATGCGAAGCCTCGGCCCTCCTGCGGATACCATCGCAGTGACCACGGGTTTTCAGAACTCGAAGGAACCACCGTCCTGGAAGGGGGCCGCTCGCGTGAGTGTGCTCGACGAGATCATCGACGGAGTCCGTGCCGACCTCGCGGAGCGGCAGGCACGCGTCAGCCTCGACGAGCTCAAGGAGCGTGCGGCGAAGGCCCCGGCCGCCAAGGACGGAGTGGCCGCGCTCAAGGGCGACGGCGTCAAGGTGATCTGCGAGGTCAAACGCTCCAGCCCGTCCAAGGGCGCGCTGGCCGCGATCGCCGACCCGGCCGCACTCGCGGCGGACTACGAGGCCGGCGGCGCCGCCGTGATCTCCGTGCTCACCGAACAGCGCCGCTTCGGCGGCTCCCTCGCCGACCTGGAGACCGTCCGCGCGCGCGTGGACATCCCGGTGCTGCGCAAGGACTTCATCGTCACGTCGTACCAGCTGTGGGAGGCCCGCGCGTACGGCGCCGACCTCGCCCTGCTGATCGTGGCCGCGCTGGACCAGCCGGCCCTGGAGTCGCTGATCGAGCGGGCGGTGTCCATCGGCCTGACGCCCATCGTCGAGGTGCACGACGAGGACGAGGTCGAGCGGGCGGTGGACGCGGGCGCCCGGGTCATCGGCGTCAACGCGCGCGACCTGAAGACGCTGGAGGTCGACCGCGGCACCTTCGAGCGGATCGCCCCGGAGATCCCGGACAGCGTGGTCAAGGTGGCCGAGTCCGGCGTGCGCGGGCCGCACGACCTGATCGCCTACGCCAACGCCGGCGCCGACGCGGTCCTGGTCGGCGAGTCCCTGGTGACCGGCCGCGACCCGAAGGCGGCGGTGGCCGACCTGGTGGCGGCGGGCGAGCACCCGGCACTGCGGCACGGGCGCGGCTGACCTCCCGCTAGGCTTGGTCCCGATGACTCTCACCGTGACGACCGTGGACCGGTACGCCCGCCTGGCGCGCGGCTGCCGCCCGCGAGGCTGCCGTGCCCCGGCCCGGCGCGTCCACGGCCGTCGCGTGCGGTACGTCATCGGCGACGAACCCGGGCAGGTGAACGGGCGTCGATGGCACCGCGCCCCTCAGGGGCGCGGGGAACTGCGCGACACGCCACAGACGAGCTGAGGCCGACCGACGAGCCCCGCACCCCACGGCGATCAGTGTCTTCTCATCACACTCACCGTGAGGTATCCGCATGCCCAGCCAGTTCTTCATCCCTGACCCCGAGGGGCAGGTTCCCAGCGCGCAAGGCTACTTCGGCGCGTTCGGCGGTACGTTCATCCCGGAGGCCCTCGTCGCCGCCGTGGACGAGGTCGCCGTCGAGTACGACAAGGCGAAGGCGGACCCCGGGTTCGCCCGCGAACTCGACGACCTGCTCGCGCACTACACCGGCCGCCCCAGCGCCCTCACCGAGGTCCCCCGGTTCGCCGGGCACGCCGGCGGCGCCCGGGTGTTCCTCAAGCGCGAGGACCTCAACCACACCGGCTCCCACAAGATCAACAACGTGCTCGGCCAGGCCCTGCTGACCCGGCGCATGGGCAAGACCCGGGTCATCGCCGAGACCGGCGCCGGCCAGCACGGTGTCGCGACCGCCACCGCCTGCGCGCTGTTCGGCCTCGACTGCACGATCTACATGGGTGAGATCGACACCGAGCGCCAGGCCCTCAACGTGGCCCGGATGCGCATGCTCGGCGCCGAGGTCGTCGCCGTGAAGTCCGGCAGCCGCACCCTCAAGGACGCCATCAACGAGGCGTTCCGGGACTGGGTCGCCAACGTCGACCACACCCACTACCTGTTCGGTACCGTCGCCGGCCCGCACCCCTTCCCGGCCATGGTGCGCGACTTCCACCGGGTGATCGGTGTGGAGGCCCGCCGCCAGCTGCTGGAGCGTGCCGGGCGCCTCCCGGACGCGGCCGTCGCCTGCGTCGGCGGCGGCTCGAACGCCATCGGCCTCTTCCACGCCTTCATCCCCGACGAGGGCGTCCGCCTGATCGGCTGTGAGCCCGCGGGCCACGGCATCGAGAGCGGCGAGCACGCGGCCACCCTCACCGCCGGCGAGCCCGGCATCCTGCACGGCTCCCGCTCCTACGTCCTCCAGGACGAGGAGGGCCAGATCACCGAGCCGTACTCGATCTCGGCCGGCCTGGACTACCCGGGCGTCGGCCCCGAGCACGCCTATCTGAAGACCTCCGGCCGCGGCGAGTACCGCGCGATCACCGACGACGCCGCCATGCAGGCCCTGCGCCTGCTGTCGCGGACCGAGGGCATCATCCCGGCCATCGAGAGCGCCCACGCCCTCGCCGGCGCCCTGGAGGTCGGCAGGGAGCTGGGTCCCGACGGCCTGATCGTCGTCAACCTCTCCGGCCGCGGCGACAAGGACATGGACACCGCCGCCCGCTACTTCGGGCTGTACGACACCGACGCCGAGGTGGCCGCCGACGAGGCCGACACCGCCGAGATCGAGGGGGACGCCAAGTGAGCGGCACCATCCAGCTGCTGTCGGACACCCTCGCCGCCGCGAAGGCCGAGGGCCGCGCCGCGCTCATCGCCTACCTCCCGGCCGGCTTCCCGACCGTGGACGGCGGCATCGAGGCGGTCAAGGCCGTCCTCGACGGCGGCGCCGACATCGTCGAGGTCGGCCTGCCGCACAGCGACCCGGTCCTGGACGGCCCGGTCATCCAGACCGCCGACGACATCGCCCTGCGCGGCGGGGTGAAGATCGCGGACGTCATGCGCACGGTCGGGGAGGCCCACGCGGCCACCGGCAAGCCGGTGCTGGTCATGACGTACTGGAACCCGATCGACCGGTACGGCGTCGAGCGCTTCACCGCCGAGCTGGCCGAGGCGGGCGGCGCGGGCTGCATCCTGCCCGACCTGCCCGTGCAGGAGTCCGCGCTGTGGCGCGAGCACGCCGAGAAGCACGGCCTGGCGACGGTCTTCGTCGTGGCGCCGAGCAGCAGGGACGAGCGGCTCGCCCGGATCACCGCGGCGGGCAGCGGCTTCGTCTACGCCGCCTCCCTCATGGGCGTCACCGGCACCCGCGCGTCCGTCGGCGCGCAGGCCCACGAGCTGGTCGAGCGCACCCGCGCCACCGGCACCGGCCTGCCCGTCTGCGTGGGGCTGGGTGTCTCCGACGCGGCCCAGTCCGCCGAGGTCGCCGGCTTCGCCGACGGGGTCATCGTCGGCTCCGCGTTCGTGAAGCGGATGCTGGACGCCCCGGACCACGCCTCCGGCCTCGCGGCGGTCCGCGAACTGGCCGGCGAGCTGGCGAAGGGCGTCCGCGGACAGGCGTAACCGCACGTGAGGTCCCCTTCCGAGGGGGGGCGGTCACTCGAACGGGTGGACCTCGGGCCGGGGAGGCGCGCTGCGCCTCCCCGGTTCGTTCTGGGGGTGTGAGCGAGAAGAACCGTGACGGAAAGCGCACCGCCCGGGAGCGGCTGGCGGTCGAGCGCGAGAAGCAGAAGGCCGTGGACAAGCGGCGGCGCACGCTGATCGTGGGCGCGAGCGTGGTCTGTGTCCTCGGCCTCGCGGCGGTGATCGGCGTGATCGCCGCCCATGCCGGCAAGGACAAGGGCAGCAGCGCGGGCCCGGTCGTGGCGCCCTCGGGCGCGCAGGGCAAGGACAGTCTCGCGATCCCGGTCGGCAAGGACGGCGCCAGGCCGACACTCACCGTCTGGGAGGACTTCCGCTGCCCGGCCTGCCGGGCCTTCGAGACGGTGTACCGGCCGACCCTCCACCAGCTGACCGACGCCGGCAGGCTCAGAATCGACTACCACCTCGTCCGGCTGATCGACGGCAACCTCGGCGGCGCCGGCTCCCTGCGCGCCGCCAACGCCGCGGCCTGCGCCCAGGACGCCGGAAAGTTCCGCGAGTACCACGACGTGCTGTACGACAACCAGCCCGAGGAGAGCACCGACACCTTCGGGGACAACGGCACGCTGCTCAAGCTGGCCGGCAAGGTGCGGGGCCTGGACACCCCCGCGTTCCGCGCCTGCGTCAAGAACGGCACCCACACCACCTGGGTGAACAAGTCCCACCAGGCCATGGGCGCCGCCGGCTACACCGGCACGCCGACCGTCCTGCTCGGCGGCAAGAACATCATCGAGGACCGGACGATGACCCCGGCCAGGCTCAAGCAGCTCGTGGAAACGGCCGGCCAGGGGTGAGCGCGTCCCGCACGTCCCCGTTATGGACCCGTAGCCGGGCTGCCTGCCGTCCCAACGGCCCGGCACGGTAGCGTCGGACCTGCCATGGAACTTGCCTACATTCCCAGCCCGTCGCACGGGGTGCTGTACCTCGGCCCCATCCCGCTGCGCGGCTACGCCTTCTGCATCATCATCGGCGTCTTCGTCGCCGTCTGGCTCGGCAACAAGCGCTGGATCGCCCGCGGCGGGCAGCCCGGCACGGTCGCCGACATCGCCGTCTGGGCCGTCCCGTTCGGCCTGGTCGGCGGCCGGCTCTACCACGTGATCACGGACTACGAGCTGTACTTCAGCAAGGGCCGTGACTGGG
The DNA here is from genome assembly GCF_040613095.1 of Streptomyces sp. NPDC006309. NCBI lineage: Bacteria > Bacillati > Actinomycetota > Actinomycetes > Kitasatosporales > Streptomycetaceae > Streptomyces > Streptomyces sp. NPDC006309. The sequence goes on from NZ_JBEXRO010000009.1 coordinate 130,394, forward strand.
TGGACGCCTTCAAGGTGTGGGAGGGCGGCCTGGGCATCTGGGGCGCGATCGCCCTCGGCGCGCTCGGCGCGTGGATCGGCGCACGTCGCCGGGGCGTCCCGATGCCGGCCTACGCCGACGCCGTCGCACCCGGCATCGCGATCGCGCAGGCCATCGGCCGCTGGGGCAACTGGTTCAACCAGGAGCTGTACGGCCGCGAGACGCATGTTCCGTGGGCACTGCACATCACCTCCGCCGAGGGCGGCCGGGTCCCGGGCTACTACCACCCGACCTTCCTCTACGAGTCCTTGTGGTGCGTCGGCGTCGCCTTCCTGGTCATCTGGGCCGACCGCCGCTTCGAGCTGGGCCACGGCCGGGCGTTCGGGCTGTACGTCGCCGCGTACTGCGTGGGCCGCGGCTGGATCGAGTACATGCGGGTGGACGACGCCCACCACATCCTGGGTCTGCGCCTCAACGACTGGACGGCGCTGGTCGTCTTCCTGCTCGCGGTGGTGTACATCGTCGTGTCGTCGAAGAAGCGCCCGGGCCGGGAGGCCGTCGTGGAGCCGGGTGCCCCCGGCACCCCGGCCGGCGCCGGCACAGCGTCCGAGGCCGGCGAGGAAGCCGACGGCGGTACGGACTCCGAGGGCGGTACGGAGGCCGTTGCCGGGGCCGGGGAGAAGACCGTGGGCTCCGGTGAGCCGCGCAGGGACGAGGCGGAGTCGGCCGAGAAGAGCTGACCGCCGGTCGTACGGCACCGAGGGCGTCCGGGACTCTCCGGGCGCCCTCCGCGCGTGCGGGCGGCCGGTGCCGCCGTCCTCACGCGCTGTACCGCGCCTCGATCTCCGGCCGGTACGGCATCGACACCGACGCCCCCGCCCGCTGCACGGAGATCGCCGCCGCGGCGGCCGCCCAGGACAGGGCCTCGCGCACCGGTCTCTCCTCGGCGAGGGCCACGGCGAGCGCGCCGGCGAAGGTGTCGCCCGCGCCGGTGGAGTCGACGGCGCTCACCCGGGGCGCGGGCACCACCAGCGGTTCGGTGCCCCGGGCCCGGTACAGACAGCCCGTCGCCCCCAGGGTGACGACGACCTGGGGCACCAGGTCCAGCAGGGCGGCCGCCGCCTCGCGCGGGTCCGTGCACCCGGTGAGGGTGATCGCCTCGTACTCGTTCGGCACCAGCAGGTCGGTGGCGGCGAGGAGTTCGGGCGGCAGCGGACGGACGGGGGACGGGGTGAGCACTGTACGGACCCCGTGCCGGTGCGCCGCCTGCGCACCCGCGACGACCGCCGCCGGCGGGATCTCCAGTTGCAGCAGCAGGGCGTCGGCTGAGGCGATCACCCCCTCGTCGCCGGGGGAGAGGTGGTCGACGGTGCCGTTGGCGCCCGGGATGACGACGATCGAGTTGCCGCCCTCGTCGTCCACCACGATGTGCGCGGTGCCGGAGGGGCCCTCGACCGTGCGCAGGGAGTCGGTGTCCACCCCGGAGTGTTCGAGGGTGTCGCGCAGCCGCAGTCCGAAGGCGTCGTTGCCGACCGCGCCGATCATCGAGACGGTGGCGCCGGCGCGGGCGGCGGCGATCGCCTGGTTGGCGCCCTTGCCGCCGGGGATCGTACGGAACTCCCGCCCGGTCACGGTCTCCCCGCGCTGCGGGGCCCTGGCGACGTAGGTGACGAGGTCCATGTTCGTGCTGCCGAGGACCACGATGTGGGTCATGGGCGGATCACCTCCGGGTCTTCGAGGTGTCGCGGAATTTCAGGCGTCATGCCCGAAATCATCCTCTGGAGCGGGCCGGGCGGCGCCGGTGGACACGAGGGAAAACCGCAGGTTAGCGGAGCCTTTCCTTGGTGGCGAGGGCGGAATGGGCGAGGTAGATTCTCTGTTGTCGAAGAATAGAACGCGTCCAAACTTAGCTTTGCCTTAGCTACCCTGGGGGACCCGCATGGCGATCATCGAAACCGAGGCCGCGCTCCATGAGGCGCACCGTGACAACCACACCCACCGCGACGTCAACGGCGGCTGGCTGCGCCCCGCCGTCTTCGGCGCGATGGACGGCCTGGTCTCCAATCTCGCCCTGATGACGGGCGTGGCCGGCGGGTCCATGGGCCAGCACACCATTGTCATCACCGGACTCGCGGGGCTCGCCGCCGGCGCCTTCTCCATGGCGGCCGGCGAGTACACCTCGGTCGCCTCCCAGCGTGAACTCGTCGAGGCGGAACTCGACGTCGAACGCCGTGAGCTGCGCAGGCACCCGCAGGACGAGGAGGACGAGCTGGCGGCGCTGTACATGGCCCGCGGGGTCGAGCCCGAGCTGGCCCGCCAGGTCGCCCGGCAGCTCTCCCGGGACCCGGAGCAGGCCCTGGAGATCCACGCCCGCGAGGAGCTGGGCATAGACCCCGGCGATCTGCCCTCGCCGCTGGTCGCGGCCGTTTCCTCCTTCGGCTCGTTCGCGCTCGGCGCCCTGCTGCCGCTGCTGCCGTACCTGCTCGGCGCGACCGTGCTCTGGCCCGCCGTGCTGCTCGCCCTCGCCGGGCTCTTCGGGTGCGGTGCCGTCGTGGCCAGGGTGACCGCGCGCAGCTGGTGGTTCAGCGGTCTGCGGCAGCTGGCGCTCGGCGGTGCGGCGGCCGGTGTGACGTACGCCCTGGGCACTCTCTTCGGAACGGCCGTAGGATAGCGCGACCGCTACCTATGCGATGGGCAGCATAAGTAGTCGTTACTCGCTGGTTTCGCGGGCGTGACCACCGGGCATGACCCGTAAGCACTGTGGGCAATGACGCCTGCCGCACCCCCCGCGGGGTGGGCGATGACGCTCCCCCCGGCCCCTCGGGCCCGACGGACGCGGATCCGACCGATCCTGTCCGTGACGGCCCCCCGCACCGTTCGCCGCCACAGCGCGGCACCCGCCGCCACAGCGCGGCACCCGCCGCCACCGCGCGGCACCCCCGCCGTCACCACACGGCAGTCGCCGCCGTCCACGGCACGCGCCGCGTTCGCGCGGCACCTCCGCCGCGACCGTGGCGTCCGCATGTTGGAACGGAGTATCCGGTTCCCGAGAACCGCTCCATCATGTAACCTGCACGAAATTTTGACCTGACGCAGAGGGCCAACGTCGTCCCTCGGCACCTGCCACATGCCATATGACGACGACGGGAGAGCCGATGCGTACGCCGCGCCAGCCGTCCCAGCATTCCGAGAACGGCCAGAACTGGTCGTTCATGGATGCTCGCCCTGCTGCGCAGGGTATGTACGACCCCCGCAACGAACACGACGCCTGTGGTGTCGGTTTCGTCGCCACTCTTACCGGCGAGGCGTCCCACACGCTGGTCGAGCAGGCGCTCACCGTCCTGCGCAACCTGGAGCACCGCGGTGCCACCGGCTCCGAGCCCGACTCGGGCGACGGCGCGGGCATCCTCTCCCAGGTTCCCGACGCCTTCCTCCGTGAGGTGGCCGGTTTCGACCTTCCCGCGGCCGGCTCCTACGCGGTAGGCATCGCCTTCCTGCCGGAGGACGGGGCCGAGGCCGCCGTCTCGCACGTCGAGACGATCGCCGCCGAGGAAGGTCTGACCGTCCTCGGCTGGCGCGAGGTCCCGGTCGCCCCGGAGCTGCTCGGCGCCACCGCCCGCTCCACCATGCCGCTCTTCCGCCAGATCTTCGTGACCGACCATGCCGGCGAGGGCATCGCGCTGGACCGCAGGGCGTTCGTGCTGCGCAAGCGCGCCGAGCGCGAGGCCGGGGTCTACTTCCCGTCCCTGTCCGCCCGGACGATCGTCTACAAGGGCATGCTGACCACCGGCCAGCTGGAGCCCTTCTTCCCGGACCTGTCCGACCGCCGCTTCGCCTCCGCGATCGCGCTCGTGCACTCCCGGTTCTCCACGAACACCTTCCCGTCGTGGCCGCTGGCGCACCCGTACCGCTTCGTCGCCCACAACGGTGAGATCAACACCGTCAAGGGCAACCGCAACTGGATGCAGGCCCGCGAGTCGCAGCTCGTCTCCGGCCTGTTCGGCTCGGACGAGAAGGCCATCGAGCGGATCTTCCCGGTCTGTACGCCGGACGCCTCCGACTCCGCCTCCTTCGACGAGGTCCTGGAGCTCCTGCACCTGGGCGGCCGCTCGCTGCCGCACTCCGTGCTGATGATGATCCCGGAGGCATGGGAGAACCACGCCTCCATGGACCCGGCCCGCCGCGCCTTCTACCAGTTCCACGCCACGATGATGGAGCCCTGGGACGGCCCGGCCTGTGTCACCTTCACCGACGGCACCCAGGTCGGCGCCGTCCTCGACCGCAACGGCCTGCGCCCCGGCCGCTACTGGGTCACCGACGACGGCCTCGTCGTCCTCGGCTCCGAGGTCGGCGTCCTCGACATCGACCCGGCCAAGGTCGTCCGCAAGGGCCGCCTCCAGCCCGGCCGCATGTTCCTCGTGGACACCGCCGAGCACCGCATCATCGAGGACGACGAGATCAAGGCGGCCCTCGCCGCCGAGAAGCCGTACGCCGAGTGGCTGGAGGCCGGCGAGATCGAGCTGGGCGACCTGCCCGAGCGCGAGCACATCATCCACACCCACGCCTCGGTCACCCGCCGCCAGCAGACCTTCGGGTACACCGAGGAGGAGCTGCGCGTCATCCTCGCGCCGATGGCCCGCACCGGCACCGAGCCGATCGGCTCCATGGGCACGGACTCGCCCATCGCGGCCCTGTCCGAGCGCCCGCGGCTGCTCTTCGACTACTTCACCCAGCTCTTCGCGCAGGTCACCAACCCCCCGCTGGACGCGATCCGCGAGGAGCTGGTCACCTCCCTGCGCTCGTCGCTGGGCCCCGAGGGCAACCTGCTGGAGCCGACGGCCGCCTCGTGCCGCACGGTCACCCTGCCCTTCCCGGTGATCGACAACGACGAGCTGGCCAAGCTCATCCACATCAACGCCGACGGCGACATGCCGGGCTTCAAGGCCGCGACCCTCTCCGGCCTGTACCGGGTCTCCGGCGGCGGCGAGACGCTCGCCGCGCGCATCGAGGAGATCTGCGCCGAGGCCGACGCGGCCATCGAGAACGGCGCCCGCCTGATCGTCCTGTCGGACCGGCACTCCGACGCCGAGCACGCGCCGATCCCGTCGCTGCTGCTCACCTCGGCCGTCCACCACCACCTCATCCGCACCAAGCAGCGCACCCAGGTGGGTCTGCTGGTCGAGGCCGGTGACGTCCGCGAGGTCCACCACATCGCCCTGCTCATCGGCTACGGCGCCGCCGCCGTCAACCCGTACCTGGCGATGGAGTCCGTCGAGGACCTGCTGCGCGCCGGCACCTTCCTCAACGGCCTGGAGCCCGAGCAGGCCATCAAGAACCTGATCTACGCCCTGGGCAAGGGCGTCCTGAAGGTCATGTCCAAGATGGGCATCTCCACCGTCGCCTCCTACCGCGGCGCCCAGGTCTTCGAGGCCGTCGGCCTGGACGAGACCTTCGTGCGGACGTACTTCAACGGCACCGCCACCAAGATCGGCGGTGTCGGCATCGACGTCATCGCCCGGGAGGTCGCCGCCCGCCACGCCAAGGCCTACCCGGCCTCCGGCATCGCTCCCGCGCACCGCGCGCTGGACATCGGCGGCGAGTACCAGTGGCGCCGCGAGGGCGAGCCGCACCTGTTCGACCCGGAGACGGTCTTCCGCCTCCAGCACTCCACGCGCACCGGCCGCTTCGACATCTTCAAGAAGTACACCGACCGCGTGAACGAGCAGTCCGAGCGCCTGATGACGCTGCGCGGCCTGTTCGGCTTCAAGTCGGACCGGGGCCCGATCCCCGTCGAGGAGGTCGAGCCGGTCTCCGAGATCGTCAAGCGGTTCTCGACCGGCGCGATGTCGTACGGCTCCATCTCCAAGGAGGCGCACGAGACCCTCGCCATCGCCATGAACCAGCTGGGCGGCAAGTCCAACACCGGTGAGGGCGGCGAGGACGCCGACCGCCTGTACGACCCGGCCCGCCGGTCCGCCATCAAGCAGGTCGCCTCCGGCCGCTTCGGTGTCACCAGCGAGTACCTGGTCAACGCGGACGACATCCAGATCAAGATGGCCCAGGGCGCCAAGCCCGGCGAGGGCGGCCAGCTGCCCGGCCACAAGGTGTACCCGTGGGTCGCCAAGACACGTCACTCGACGCCGGGCGTCGGCCTGATCTCCCCGCCGCCGCACCACGACATCTACTCCATCGAGGACCTCGCCCAGCTGATCCACGACCTGAAGAACGCGAACCCGCAGGCGCGGATCCACGTGAAGCTGGTATCCGAGGTCGGCGTCGGCACGGTCGCGGCGGGTGTGTCCAAGGCGCACGCGGACGTGGTCCTGATCTCCGGTCACGACGGCGGTACGGGCGCGTCCCCGCTGACGTCGCTGAAGCACGCGGGCGGCCCCTGGGAGCTGGGCCTCGCCGAGACCCAGCAGACCCTGCTGCTCAACGGTCTGCGCGACCGGATCGTGGTCCAGACGGACGGCCAGCTGAAGACCGGCCGTGACGTGGTCATCGCCGCGCTGCTCGGCGCCGAGGAGTTCGGTTTCGCGACCGCGCCGCTCGTCGTCTCCGGCTGCGTGATGATGCGCGTCTGCCACCTGGACACCTGCCCGGTCGGCATCGCCACCCAGAACCCGGCGCTGCGCGAGCGCTTCGCCGGCAAGGCCGAACACGTGGTCAACTTCTTCCGGTTCATCGCCGAGGAGGTCCGCGAGCTGCTGGCCGAGCTGGGCTTCCGCTCCATCGAGGAGGCCGTCGGCCACGCCGAGGTGCTGGACGTCGAGCGCGCGGTCGGCCACTGGAAGGCACAGGGCCTGAACCTGGAGCCGCTGTTCCACGTGCCCGACCTGCCCGCGGGCGCCGCCCGCCACCGGCTGATCGCCCAGGACCACGGCCTGGAGAAGGCCCTGGACAATGAGCTGATCAAGCTCGCCGCCGACGCCCTCGCGGCCGGTGACGCCACCGAGGCGCAGCCGGTGCGCGCCCAGGTCGCCATCCGCAACATCAACCGCACGGTCGGCACCATGCTCGGCCACGAGGTGACGAAGAAGTTCGGCGGTGCTGGCCTGCCCGACGACACCATCGACATCACCTTCACCGGCTCCGCCGGCCAGTCCTTCGGCGCGTTCCTGCCGCGCGGCGTCACGCTGCGCCTGGAGGGCGACGCCAACGACTACGTCGGCAAGGGCCTGTCCGGCGGCCGGATCATCGTCCGCCCGGACCGCGCGGCCGACCACCTCGCCGAGTACTCGACCATCGCGGGCAACACGATCGCCTACGGCGCCACCGGCGGCGAACTGTTCCTGCGCGGCCGCAGCGGTGAGCGGTTCTGCGTCCGCAACTCCGGCGCGACGGTCGTCTCCGAGGGCGTGGGCGACCACGGCTGCGAGTACATGACCGGCGGTCGCGCGGTCGTCCTCGGCCCGACCGGCCGCAACTTCGCGGCGGGCATGTCCGGCGGCATCGCGTACGTCATCGACCTCGACCGCGACAACGTCAACGCCGGCAACGCCGGTGCCGTCGAGGCCCTGGACGACACGGACAAGCAGTGGCTGCACGACGTGGTGCGCCGCCACGCCGAGGAGACCGCCTCGACGGTCGCCGCGAAGCTGCTCGCCGACTGGGACACGGCCGTGGAGCGGTTCAGCAGGATCATCCCCAGCACGTACAAGGCAGTGCTCGCCGCCAAGGACGCCGCCGAGCGAGCCGGTCTCTCCGAGACCGAGATCACCGAGAAGATGATGGAGGCGGCGATCAATGGCTGACCCGAAGGGCTTCCTGAACCACGGCCGCGAGGTCGCCAAGACCCGTCCCGTCGGTGAGCGCGTCAAGGACTGGAACGAGGTCTACGTCCCCGGCTCCCTGCTGCCGATCATCAGCAAGCAGGCCAGCCGGTGCATGGACTGCGGCATCCCGTTCTGCCACAACGGCTGTCCGCTGGGGAACCTGATCCCCGAGTGGAACGACTACGCCTACCGCGAGGACTGGGCCGCCGCCCAGGAGCGCCTGCACGCGACCAACAACTTCCCGGAGTTCACCGGCCGCCTCTGCCCGGCCCCCTGCGAGTCGGCGTGCGTGCTCGGCATCAACCAGCCGCCGGTCACCATCAAGAACGTCGAGGTCTCGATCATCGACAAGGCGTGGGAGACCGGGGACGTCGCCCCGCAGATCCCCGAGCGCCTGTCCGGCAAGACGGTCGCGGTCATCGGCTCCGGCCCGGCGGGTCTGGCCGCCGCCCAGCAGCTGACCCGGGCCGGCCACACGGTCGCCGTCTACGAGCGCGCGGACCGCGTCGGGGGCCTCCTGCGGTACGGCATCCCCGAGTTCAAGATGGAGAAGCGGCACATCAACCGCCGTATCGAGCAGATGCGCGCGGAGGGCACCCGCTTCCGCACCGGTGTCGAGATCGGCCGCGACATCACCGCCCGCGACCTGAAGAAGCGGTACGACGCGATCGTGATCGCCGCCGGTGCCACGACCGCGCGCGACCTGCCGGCGCCGGGCCGCGAGCTGAAGGGCATCTACCAGGCGATGGAGTACCTGCCCCTGGCCAACAAGGTCCAGGAGGGTGACTACGTCACCCCCCCGATCTCGGCCGAGGGCAAGCACGTCGTCGTCATCGGCGGCGGCGACACCGGCGCCGACTGCGTGGGCACCGCCCACCGCCAGGGCGCGGCCTCCGTCACCCAGCTGGAGATCATGCCCCGCCCGAACGACGAGCGGCACCCGGCGGACCAGCCCTGGCCGACCTTCCCGCTCCTCTACAAGGTCACCTCGGCGCACGAGGAGGGCGGCGAGCGGATCTACTCCGCCTCCACCACCCACTTCGAGGGCGACGAGGAAGGCAACGTGCAGTGGCTGCACCTCGCCGAGGTCGAGTTCGTCGACGGCCGGCTGACCCAGAAGCCGGGCACCGAGCGCAAGATCCCCGCCCAGCTGGTCACCCTCGCCATGGGCTTCACCGGCACCGACCGGGAGAACGGCCTGGTCGACCAGTTCGGCCTGGAGCTGGACGCACGCGGTAACATCGCCCGCGACGCCGAATTCCAGACCAACGTGCCGGGTGTGTTCGTCGCCGGTGACGCCGGCCGCGGCCAGTCCCTGATCGTGTGGGCGATCGCGGAGGGCCGCTCGGCCGCCCGCGGCGTCGACCGCTACCTGACCGGGGCCAGCGACCTGCCGGCCCCGATCCGCCCGACGGACCGCGCCCTGGCGGTCTGACGGCGGTCACGAAGACGTCCCGTACAAAGGCGTACGGAACACTGACGGCGCCTGCCCGCCTGTCCCCGACCGGACGACTGGGCAGGCGCCGTCGCACGTCCAGGCGCCGTCGCGGCCCGGCGGACGGCCACGGCGCACGGCCTACGTGTCGCACTCCAGCACCGTCCGGCACAACCCGCACCGCGCCCGTACCCGTCCCCGTACCGGCACCCTGATCCGCTGGTGGCAGGTCGGGCAGGGAAAGGTCACCTGGAGGCGGCCGAGGCCGTCGGGGGTGAAGGCGTACGGGCCCGCCGGGGTCACGTCCGGGGCGTGCCGGCGGTCGTGCGCGTAGCGGCGCCGGCCCGCCCAGCCGGCCGCGGTCAGCGGCGGCTGCTGCTCGTCGCGGCGGGCCCGGGCCAGCCCCTTGACGTAGGCGGTGTGCGCCTGCGGGCTGGTGAACCACACGGACGGGTCCTCGTGGAAGAGCAGGGCCCGCTTGGCCAGGACGTAACCGAACTCCTCCGGGGTGAGATAGCCCAGCTTCTGGGAGGAGACGCCGTCCTCCCGGTAGGCGTCCAGCAGCAGCCAGCCCGCGCCCAGGTAGGTCGTGACGGTGTCCGTCAGGATCTCGTTCTCGGCGGTGGTGGGGAACGTGAGGTCCAGGCGGTGCAGGTAGACGTGGGCCACCTCGTGGGCGAGCGCCGCGCCGATGTCCCGGCGATGGGTACGGAACCGGTCGTTCAGCTCGACGAAGTACTCAGGGCCCGACGCCAGTTCGACGTCGGCCGCGTGGGTCATCTCCCGGAAGCCGACGATCAGCCGCGCCTGCGGCAACCGGAAGTGCCGCACGATCTCCCGGGCCACGCGCTGCGCGCCCAGGTGCAGGTCGTCGGTGTCGCAGAAGGCCACGTCGGCGGGGGCCAGGCTGGCCGAGAACGTCTGCACGGTGTTGTGGGACAGCCGCCGGTACAGCGCGGTGACCGCGGCCCGGACCGTCTCCAGATGCGGGTAGCCGTGCTCGACCGGTCCGCCGTTCGCCACGTCCTTACCCCCTTCAGACGCCGGAACTCCCCTCCACTGTAGGCGGACCCCGGGCCCCGGGGACCGCCGGCGATCCACTCCCCGGACACCTCGTGGCTCCGGGGAGTCCAGCACATAGGGTGGGCGTCCATGACGACCAGCAACACCGGCACGGGTGCCGTGGACCCCGAGGTCCGCCACGAACTGGAGCGGCTGCGCGACAGCATCGACAACATCGACGCGGCCGTCGTCCACATGCTCGCCGAGCGTTTCAAGGCCACACAGCAGGTCGGCAGGCTCAAGGCGGTGCATCAGCTGCCGCCCGCCGACCCGGCCCGCGAGTCCCGGCAGATCGAGCGGCTGCGTCGCCTCGCCGAGAACGCCAAACTCGACCCGGCGTTCGCCGAGAAGTTCCTGAACTTCATCATCGCCGAGGTGATCCGGCACCACGAGCGGATCGCCGAGGACACGCACAACGGGGACGCCGCGGACGCCGTCTGACCGGCGGACCGGCAGCGCGGCCGGGCGACGGGCCGACCAGGGGCGCGCAAGGGACATAAGCCGTGTACCGATCCGCCCCTGTGCGCTGTCGGCCCCATCAGGCAGCATGGCCTGCATGTCCGTACTCACGCGCGACGAAGCGCAGCTCCGAGCACAGTTCCTCGACGTCCACCGCTACACGGTCGAACTGGACCTCACCACCGGGGACGAGACCTTCGCCTCCCGTACCGCGATCCGGTTCACCGCCCGGTCCGAGGGGGAGACGTTCGTCGAGCTGAAGCCCGCCGAGCTGCGCGGCGTCACCCTGGACGGACGGCCGCTCGACCCCGAGTCGCTGCACGAGGGCCGGCTGCCGCTGCGCAACCTCACCGCCGGCGAGCACGAGCTGCGCGTCGACGCGGTCATGCGCTACTCCCGTACCGGCGAGGGCATGCACCGCTTCACCGATCCGAGCGACGGCGAGACGTACGTCTACACGCAGCTGTTCATGGACGACGTCCAGCGGGTCTTCGCCGCCTTCGACCAGCCCGACCTGAAGGCTGTCTTCGAGATCTCCGTCAGGGCGCCCGAGGGCTGGAGCGTCCTCGCCAACGGCGTCACCGAGCAGCGCGGCGACGGTGTCTGGCAGGCCGCGCCCACCCCGCTGATCTCCACGTACCTCGCCGCCGTCGCCGCCGGCCCCTGGCACTCGCTGCGCACCGAGCACCGCGGACTGCCCTTCGGCATCCACTGCCGCCGCTCGCTCGCACCCCACCTGGACGCCGACGCCGACGAGATCCTCGACATCACGCGCGCGTGCTTCGACCGCTACCACGAGAAGTTCGAGGAGCCCTACCCCTTCGACTCCTACGACCAGGCGTTCGTCCCCGAGTTCAACGCGGGCGCCATGGAGAACCCGGGCCTGGTCACCTTCCGCGACGACTTCGTCTACCGCTCCGCCGTCACCGACACCGAACGGCAGACCCGCGCCATGGTCATCGCGCACGAGATGGCCCACATGTGGTTCGGCGACCTCGTCACCCTCAAGTGGTGGGACGACATCTGGCTGAACGAGTCCTTCGCCGAGTACATGGGCTACCGGACCACCGCCGAGGCCACCCGGTTCACCGACCCCTGGACCGAGTTCGCCGTCACCCGCAAGTCCTGGGGCTACGACGCCGACCAGCGGCCCACCACCCATCCGGTCGCCCCCGAGGACGTCGACGACACGGCCTCCGCGCTGCTCAACTTCGACGGCATCTCCTACGCCAAGGGCGCCTCCGCGCTGCGCCAGCTGGCCGCCTGGCTCGGCGAGAAGGACTTCCTGGCCGGTATCAACACCCATTTCGCGCGGCACAAGTTCGCCAACGCCACCCTCGCCGACTTCGTCGATTCCCTCGCCTCGGCCACCGACCGCGATGTCCACGCCTGGGCCGACAGCTGGCTGCGCACCGTCGGCGTCGACACCCTCGTGCCCGACGTCACGGCCGACAACGGCACCTGGCACCTCGACGTCCGGCACCTGGGCAGCGCCGGCGCCCCGGCCGGGTCCGGCCCCGCCGGGGACGGCGCCGCCCGCCCGCACCGCGTCACCCTCGGCGTCTACGACCGCGACCTGCACGACGAGCGCCGGCTGACCCTGCGCCGGCGGGTGGAAGCCGACCTGCCCGCCGCCGACGGCCTGAGCCTGCGCACCGCCGGCCCGCGCCCCGCGTTCGTCCTCCTCAACGACGGTGACCTCACCTACGCCAAGGTCCGCTTCGACGCCGCGTCCGCCGAGACGGTCCGCACCCACCTGTCCGGCCTGCCCGAACCGCTCACCCGCGCGGTCGTCTGGAACGCCCTGCGGGACGCCGTCCGGGACGGCGAGCTGCCGGCCGCCGCCTATCTGGAGACGGCCCGCGCCCACCTCCCGTACGAGACCGACCTGGCCGTCGCCCAAGGCGTCCTCGCCTTCGCCTCCGGCCAGATCGCCGACCAGTACCTGGCGCCCGAGGACCGACCGGCCGCCCTGGCCGACCTCACGTCCCTCTGCCGCGACCTGCTGCGGCGCACCGAGGACGGCGACCACCCCGGCCTGCGCCTCATCGCCGTACGGCACCTCATCGGCGTGACCGCCCGCCCGGAGACCATCGCCGCCTGGCTCGCCGACGGCACGGTGCCCGGCGGGCCGGAACTCGACCCCGAGCTGCGCTGGCGCGTCCTCGCCCGGCTCGCCGTGCTCGGCGCCACCGACGAGGCCGCCATCGCCGCCGAGCTGGAGCGCGACCCGAGCGCCACCGGCCAGGAGGGCGCCGCCCGCTGCCGTGCCGCGCTGCCCGACCCCGAGGCCAAGCGCGCCGCCTGGGAGGCGATGTTCGCCGGCGACTCGCTGTCCAACTACCTCTTCACGGCCACCGCGCAGGGCTTCTGGCAGCCCGAACAGGCCGAGCTGGTCCGGGAGTACGTGCCGCGCTTCTACGAGGACGCGGTCGCCGTCGCCGCCCGCCGCGGCCCCGCCATCGGTGTCGCCGCCGGCCGCTGGTGCTTCCCGGCCCACGCCGTCGACACCGGGAACCTGCGGCTCGGCGAGGCCTGTCTGCGCGACGCCGACCTCACCCCGGCCCTGCGCCGCACCCTCGCCGACCGCCTGGACGACCTGGCCCGCGCCCTGCGGGTGCGCGAGGGGCGGCCGGCCCGGGAGACCGCGCCGGCCGCGGCGCAGGAGGCGCAGGCCCGGGCGTAGGCCCGAGGCGCGGGACGGGCGGCGTAGGCCCGAGGCGCGGGACCGGGGGCGGGCGTAGGTCCGACGACGTAGGGCACGGCTGGTACCTGGCGACGATGCCGGGGACCGGCCGCCGTCCCTAGGCTCGGGCTTCAGAGATCAGCCCAGCCCCCGAAAGGCGGCATCGTGATCGTAGTGACCGGCGCGACCGGCAACGTAGGCCGTGCCCTCGTCGACCGTCTCCTCGCCGCGGGACAGCCCGTCCGCGCGCTGACCCGCGACCCGGAGCGGGCCGAGCTGCCCGCACCCGCGGAGGTGGTGGCGTTCCGGCCGGACGAGCCCGCCGCCCTGTTCACCGGGGCGACGAAGCTCTTCCTGTACGCGCAGGCCGGCACCGCCCCGCTGCTGGCGGCGGCCCGCGCCCACGGGGTGCGCCACGTCGTCCTGCTCTCCAGCGGCGTCATCCAGGAGGGCGCCGACGAGACCCACCCCATCCACGTCATGCACGCCACCGCCGAGCGGCAGATCCAGGACAGCGGGCTCGCCTGGACGTTCCTGCGCCCCAACGCCTTCGCCACCAACGCGCTCCAGTGGGCACCGCAGATCCGCGCCGGCGACACCGTCCGCGGCGTCTTCGCGGACGGGCTCTCCGCGCCCATCCACGAGGACGACATCGCGGCCGTCGCCGAGCGCGTCCTGCTCGACGACGGGCACGAGGGCGCCGCGTACCGGCTGACCGGACCGGCGGCGACCAGCAACGCCGGCCAGGTCGAGGCCATCGGCACCGCGCTCGGCAGGAAGCTGACGTTCGTGGAGACGGACCCGGCCGGCGCGGGCCCGGAACTCTTCCCGCACGTGCCGCCGCAGATGCTCGAACGCCTGCTGCGCACCTTCGCCGAGACCGTCGGCGTGCCCCCGGAGATCACCGGCACCGTCGAGCAGCTCACCGGCACCCCCGCCCGCCCCTTCGACGAGTGGGCCCGCGACCACGCCGGGGACTTCCGGGCGTAACCGGCGGGAGCGCGCGCGACCACCCTCCCCACGGGGTCTCCCGGGACGGCAGTACACACTTTCGGGTTCCGTTGACCGGGCTTCCGGGACGCAGGGCACCCTTCCGGTACAAGCTGGAAGTCCACCCACAAGCCGGAAGCCCGCTGGACGTTCCCGTGCCCGCCAGGAGAGCCCATGAGCGCAGGACACTCCCCGCACCTGCCGCCGCTCGCCTCCGGGCCCGGCGGCACCGACGCCCTGCGGCCCCTGCTCACCACCGTGCTGGACGCTCTCGCGGCCGGCGCCGCCCGGCGCGGCGGACCGCTGCCCGCCGGCGGACCCGACGCCGTCGCCGCGCGCGTCGCCGACGCCCTCGGGGACGTCCTGCCGGACACCGGCGACCCGGACGCCCTGCGCACCCTCGTCCAGGCCCTCGCGGCGGGCGCCGCCGACCCCGCCGACCCGCTGTGCGCCGCTCACCTGCACTGCCCGCCGCTCGCCGTGGCCACCGCCGCCGACCTCGCCGTCGGCGCCCTCAACCCCTCCCTGGACTCCTGGGACCAGGCCCCGGCCGCCTCCGCCCTGGAAGCCACGGTCGCCCGCACCCTCGCCCGCACGGCCGGCCTCGCCGACGCCCTCGTCACCACCGGAGGCACCGAGTCCAACCTGCTCGCCCTGCTGCTCGCCCGCGAGGCCCACGGCGGCAGCGTCCGGCTGGTCTGCGGGGCGGGCGCCCACCACTCCCTGCCCCGCGCCGCCTGGCTGCTCGGCCTGCCCGACCCGGTCGTCATCCCGGCACCCGACGGCACCCTCGACCCGGCCGCCCTGGACGGAGCCCTGGGCGCGCTCTCCGGCCCCCTGCTGGTGGCGGCCACCGCCGGCACCACCGACGCCGGTCTGATCGATCCGCTCCCCGAGATCGCCGCCCTGTGCGCCACCCACGGCGTCCGGCTGCACATCGACGCGGCCTACGGCGGGGGCCTCCTCTTCAGCGACCGGCACCGCGGCAAGCTCGCCGGGCTCGACGCGGCCCACACCGTCACCCTCGACCTGCACAAACTCGGCTGGCAGCCGGTCGCCGCCGGCCTCCTCGCCGTCGCCCACCCCCACGAACTGGCCCCCCTCCAGCAGCGCGCCGGCTACCTCAACGCCGACGACGACACCGACGCCGGCTTCCCCGACCTCCTCGGCCGCTCCCTGCGCACCACGCGCCGCCCCGACATCCTGAAGATCGCCGTCACCCTGAGAACACTGGGCCGCGGCGGCCTCGGCGCCCTGGTCGACCAGGTCTGCGCCCTGGCCCGCGAGTTCGCCGCGCTGGTCCGCGAGCACCCCGGTTTCGCGCTGTACGACCGGCCCGACATCAGCACCGTCCTGTTCCGCCCGGCCGAGGCCGACGACACCGCCGTGGCCACCGCGCGCCGCAGGCTGCTGTACGAGGGCCGGGCCGTCCTCGGCCGCGCCCGGCTCGACGGCCGCCTCTGGCTCAAGGCCACCTTCCTCAACCCCCACACCGGGCCGGACGACCTGGCCCGCCTGCTCACGCTCGTCGAACTCGCCGCACTCGCCGAAGGAAGCACCCCCGGATGACCCACCCCCCACGCCGCGACCCCGCCTCCCCGCGCGACCTGGTCGGCATCGGCATCGGCCCCTGCAACCTCTCCCTGGCCGCGCTCGCCCAGCCGCTCGCCGAACTCGACGCGGTCTTCTACGAACAGCGTCCCGGCTTCGACTGGCATCCCGGGCTGCTCATCGACGGCGCCACCGTCCAGGTGCCGTTCCTCGCCGACCTGGTGACCCTCGCCGACCCCACCAGCCCCTGGAGCTTCCTCAATTACCTCAAGAGCCGCGAGCGGCTCTTCCCGTTCTACTTCACCGAGCGCTTCCACATCCAGCGCACCGAGTACGACGCCTACTGCCGCTGGGTCGCGCGGCAGCTGCCCGGGCTGCACTTCCGCCACCAGGTCGACGCCGTCCGCTGGAACCCCGAGCGGGAGGTGTTCGAGGTCGACCACACCCAGCTCGACGCCGACGGCGAGGCCGAGGCCCTCGGCCGTACGCACACCCGCAACATCGTCCTCGGCATCGGCACCGCCCCCTACGTGCCCGACCCCCTCAGACCCCTGGTGGAGACGCCGGGTGTGCCCGTCCTGCACGCCGCCGACTACCTCGACCACCGTGACGCCGTGCTCGCCGCCGGGCACGTCACCGTCGTCGGCTCCGGACAGTCCGGCGCCGAGGTCTTCCTCGACCTGCTGCGCCACCGCCCGGCCGGCCGGGAAGGGCTGCACTGGATCGGCCGCACCGAGGCGTTCGCGCCGATGGAGTACTCCAAGCTGGGTCTGGAGCACTTCACGCCCGACTACACCCGCTACTTCCACGCCCTGGCCGAGCCCGTCCGGGACCGGCTCGTCGCCGCCCAGTGGCAGCTGTACAAGGGCATCGACGCGGGCACCCTCGCCGCCATCCACGACGAGCTGTACCGCCGCTGCCCGGACGGCGGCTGGCCCGACGCGGTCCTCACCCCCGGTGTCCGCGTCCGCACCGCCGGCCGGATCGCCACCACCCAGGTGGAACTCCACCTGGAACACCTCCAGCAGGGCAGCCGGTCCCGGCTCACCACCGACGCCGTCGTCCTCGCCACCGGCTACCGCGAGCGTCCCCTCGGCCGCATCCTGGCCGGGCTCGACCCCTACATCCGCCGGGACAGCGGCGGACGCCCGCGGATCGACGAGGAGTTCCGGCTCGTCCTGGACCCCTCGGTCACCGGCTCGGTCCACGTCCAGAACGCCGAGCTGCACACGCACGGCGTCGGCGCACCCGACCTCGGCCTGGCCGCCTGGCGCAGCGCCACCATCCTCAACTCGCTCACCGGCAAGGAGGCCTACCCGCTTCCCGCCCGCACGGCCTTCACCAGCTTCGGACTCCGGGAACCCGCGGGCCGGGTCCCGCAGAGCAGACCCGCCGGACGGCTGACCCCGCTGGTCGAGGGCAGGTGACCCGCCGCGCAGGCCCCGACGGCCCGGCGCCGGCACCCGCGCGGGCGGGCACCGACGCCGTTGACGTCGCTCAGAACACCGGCGTGCCGTTGCGCACCAGCTTCCAGTCCACCGACGCGAAGTCCTTCGGGTCCAGGATCCCCTTCGCGGTGACCCACTCCGCGATCCGGGTGCGGATCTCCGTGGACTCCGACCACAGCTCCTTGGCGGTGGCGACGTACGGGAAGGCGCCGCCGCCGTTGGCGCGGTAGTTGTTCACCGCGAGCACGAACTGCTGGGCGTCGTCGAGCGCGGCCCCCTGGAACGTCAGGTTCTTGATCCGCGACCCGGCCGGCTGGGCGATGTCGATGTCGTACGACAGGCCGGAGACGTAGTCGTAGTTGTAGTCCGGGCGGCCACCGGCGTTGGTCAGCTTCTCGACGTCCACCGTGGCGTCGGCGGCCGTCCGGACGTAGTACTCCGCCGAGTACTCCAGGTAGGCGCGCACCTGGGCACCCGTCAGCAGCTTGGCCACCAGCGTGTTGTCGTACACGTACAGGCTGGACAGGGCCCGGATGGTGACGTCGCCGGCCGGGATCTCGGAGGTCCTGGAGAACGGCGAGGCCTGGGCGATCACCGGCAGCGAGGCGTACGCGGTGCCCGCGAGCGCCGCCTTGACCACGTCCTCCTGGACCTTGGTGATCAGGTCGATGATGGGGGCGTCCTTGTAGCGGGCCTCGACCGTGGTCAGGGTCTCGGTGGCCCGGCCCACGACCTGGTTGACGTACGCGACGACCTTCTGGTGCTCGTCGGTGAGCAGCTTGGTGATCTTCGGGTCGTCGGCGACGGAGCTGGAGTCGCGCAGCGAGGCGGAGACCGACTCGACCTCCCAGCGGCCCTTGCCGAACACCAGCTCGATGTCGAAGAGGGTGAGCCGCTCGGCGTAGCACAGGGGCTCGGAGAGGACGACGGTCCGGCCCGTCTTCTCGTTGACGACCTTCAGCTCCGGGATCTCCAGGTGCGCGTGGCCGACCAGGATCGCGTCGATGCCGGGCACCTGCCGGGCCACGTCGGCGGCCGCGTTCTCCACGTACGGCACCTGGTCGCCGTACGACGACGTGCCCGACGTACCCGAGTGCGCCGAGACGACGACCACGTCCGCGCCCATCGACCTCAGCTTCGGCACCCACTCGGCGGCCTGCTCCACCAGGCCCGGGAACGCCAGCTTGCCCTGCACGTACGCCTTGTCCCAGATCGCGATGCCCGGGTTGGTCAGACCGAGCACGGCCACCCTGACCGGCCTGGCGCCCGGCACGTGGAACGTCTTCATGACGTACGGCGCGAAGGCGGGCCGCAGCGTCCTCGCGTCCACGGCGTTGGCGCCGAGCAGCGGGAAGCGCAGCTGCGACTCGAACTTCCGCAGCGTCTCGATGCCGTAGTTGAACTCGTGGTTGCCGAGCGCCGCCGCGTCGTACCCGATCGCGTTCATCGCCCGGGCCATCGGGTGCACCGGGCCGCCCTCGGCGGTGATCGGGTCCACCTTGGCGTAGTAGTAGGTCAGCGGAGTGCCCTGGATGGTGTCACCGGCGTCCAGCAGCAGGGTGTTGCAGCGGCCCTTCTCGGCGCGGACCTGCTCCACCAGGGTGGAGATACGGGCGAGCCCCATGGCGTTGCCCGCCTTGTCGGCGTACTCCGCGTCCTTGAAGTAGTCCCAGTTGAAGACGTGGCCGTGCAGGTCGGTGGTGCCCATGACGGTCAGGGAGTACCGCTTGGCGGGGTGCGGGGGCTTCGTGCCGTCCGCCGCCCGGGCCGCCGGAGCCGCCGCCGCGCCGGCGACCGCCACTCCCGCTCCGGTGGCGGCGGACTTCTTCAGGAACTTCCGGCGGTTCAGCGGCATTCTCGGTCTCCTTGGCGCATGGTCGACGACGCGCGTAGATTCTGACCTGAGCATGACCTGTGTCAACAGGTCCGGCAGGTTGCGATCTGATGACCATCGCTCATCGGAGCGCACCGGCACTCAATTCAACACTTGTCAATGTCCCTTTGCCGAAAGTCTGTTGAGTAGACACGCGGGGCCAATTCTCTACCCGCGGGTAAGCCCTAGGCTCGACGTATGCGCCGAGCAAAGATCGTCTGTACTCTGGGGCCCGCCACCGACTCGTACGACCAGATCAAGGCACTGGTCGAGGCCGGAATGGACGTCGCCCGGTTCAACCTCAGCCACGGCACCCACGCCGAGCACGAGGAGCGGTATCAGCGGGTGCGGAAAGCGGCGGACGAGACCGGCCGCAGCGTCGGAATGCTCGCCGACCTTCAGGGCCCGAAGATCCGGCTCGGCCGCTTCGCCGAAGGACCGGTACTGCTTGAACGCGGCGACCTCTTCACCGTCACCGTGGAGGACGGCGTCGAGGGCGACCGCCACCGGTGCGGCACCACCTACGCGGGCCTCGCCGCCGACGTCGCCCCCGGTGAGCGCATCCTCGTCGACGACGGCAAGGTCTGCCTGGAGGTCACCGCCGTCGACGGCCCCCAGGTGCACACGCGGGTGGTCGAGGGCGGCGTCGTCTCCGACCACAAGGGGCTGAACCTCCCCGGTGTCGCCGTCTCCGTCCCCGCCCTGTCCGGGAAGGACGAGGACGATCTGCGCTGGGCGCTGCGCACCGGCTTCGACCTGATCGCCCTCTCCTTCGTGCGCAGCGGCCGGGACGCCGAGGACGTCCACCGGATCATGGCGGAGGAGGGCCGCCGCCTGCCCCTGATCGCCAAGATCGAGAAGCCGCAGGCCGTGGAGAACCTCGACGGCATCGTGGCCGCCTTCGACGCGCTGATGGTCGCGCGCGGCGACCTGGGCGTGGAGATGCCGCTGGAGGAGGTGCCGATCGTGCAGAAGCGCGCGGTCAAGCTGGCCAGGCGCAACGCCAAGCCGGTGATCGTCGCCACCCAGATGCTCGACTCGATGATCGACAACTCGCGGCCGACCCGCGCCGAGGCCTCCGACGTGGCCAACGCGGTGCTGGACGGCACGGACGCGGTCATGCTCTCCGGCGAGACCAGTGTCGGCAAGTACCCGGTCGAGACCGTGCGCACCATGGCGAAGATCGTCGAAGCGGCCGAGGAGGACATGCTGGCCAAGGGCCTGCCGCCGCTGACCGAGCAGAACAAGCCGCGCACCCAGGGCGGCGCGGTCGCCCGGGCCGCCGCCGAGATGGGTGACTTCCTCGGCGCGAGGTTCCTGGTGGCGTTCACCCAGTCGGGCGACACCGCCCGCCGGCTCTCCCGCTACCGCTCGCCGATCCCGCTGCTCGCCTTCACCCCCGAGCCGGCCACCCGTTCCCAGCTCAGCCTCACCTGGGGCGCGGAGACCTTCCTCGGCCCGCACGTCGAGTCGACGGACGCCATGGTCGAACAGGTGGACGAGCTGCTGCTGAAGTACGGCCGGTGCCGGAAGGGCGATGTCGTGGTGATCACGGCGGGCTCCCCGCCCGGCGTCTCCGGCTCGACCAACCTGGTCCGGGTCCATCACATCGGCGAGGACGACAGCCCGGAACAGACCCCGTAACGGCCGGGGACGACAAGGGGCCCCTCACCCGAGGGGCCCTCTTCCATGCTGACCTTGGAAACCGAATGCTGACCTTGGAAACCAAGGAAAAGTGCCCCGGGTCGGACTCGAACCGACACTGTACGGGTTTTGAATCCGTTGCCTGCTGCCAATTGGGCTACCGGGGCTCGCAGGATCGAAGGTTCCCCCCGACCCTCCGCGCGTCCACCATACCGTAGCTAGGTAGGCTCTTGTCAGCAGCGCCCCTGCCCCGAACGAGGAGCCCCCGTGACCGCCGAGTCGCCCCAGCCCGTAGACGTGCCCGACGACGACAAGTCGCACGTGCCTCCGCTGACGACCCGCGTCGTCATCGCCGAGGACGAGGCTTTGATCCGGCTGGACCTCAAGGAGATGCTCGAGGAAGAGGGGTACACCGTCGTCGGCGAGGCCGGGGACGGTGAGCAGGCCGTCGAGCTGGCCCGCGAGCACAAGCCGGACCTGGTCATCCTGGACGTGAAGATGCCCAAGCTGGACGGCATCTCCGCGGCCGAGAAGATCGCCGAGGAGTCGATCGCGCCGGTCCTGATGCTCACCGCGTTCTCCCAGCGCGACCTCGTCGAGCGCGCCCGCGACGCGGGTGCCATGGCGTACCTGGTGAAGCCGTTCAGCAAGAGCGACGTCGTCCCGGCGATCGAGATGGCCGTCTCCCGGTTCACCGAGCTGAAGCAGCTGGAGCAGGAGGTCGCCGACCTCACCCAGCGGCTGGAGACCCGCAAGCTGGTCGACCGCGCGAAGTCCATCCTCCAGACGGAGTACGGCCTGACCGAGCCGGCCGCCTTCCGCTGGATCCAGAAGACCTCCATGGACCGGCGCATGTCGATGCAGCAGGTCGCCGAGGCGGTCATCGCGGACAGCGAGGAGAAGAAGTCCGCGAAGACCGACTGACCGGCGCCGCCCCGCCACCGACGAGTGCCCCGCGCCCGGAAGGGACGCGGGGCACTGTGCCGACCGGCCGCGGGAGCCGGTCCTCGCCGAGCTAGTCCTCGCCGAGATAGGCCTTGCGCACCGACTCGTCGTGCAGCAGGTCCTGGCCCGTGCCGGACAGGGCGATGCTGCCGACCTCCATGACATGACCCTGGTCGGCGAGCGAGAGCGCCGCCTGGGCGTTCTGCTCGACCAGCAGGATCGTCGTGCCCTGGGACTTCAGTTCGGCGATCGTCGACATGATCTTCTGCATCATGATCGGCGACAGTCCCATCGACGGTTCGTCCAGCATCAGCAGCTTCGGCCGGGACATCAGCGCCCTGCCCATCGCCAGCATCTGCTGCTCACCGCCCGAGAGGGTGCCCGCGGCCTGCTTGCGGCGCTCCCCGAGGATGGGGAACAGGTCGTAGGCGCGCTGGATGTCCTTCTCGATGCCCGGCTTGTCGTTGCGCAGGAACGCGCCGAGGCGCAGGTTGTCCTCGATGCTCATGCGCGGGAAGATGTGCCGCCCCTCGGGGGAGTGGGCGAGACCCAGCGACACCACCTGGTGCGCCGGGACCTTCTTCAGCGACCTGCCGTTGAACCTGATCTGTCCGCCGACCGGCTTCAGCAGGCCGGACAGCGTGCGCAGCGTGGTGGTCTTGCCGGCGCCGTTGGTGCCGATGAGGGTGACCACCTGACCGGCCTCGACCTTGAAGGAGATCCCCTTGACGGCCTCGATCTTGCCGTAGGCGACCCTCAGGTCCTCTACTTCCAGCAGTGCGGTCATCGGTCGTCCTCCTTGCCGGGCGCGGCGTCCGTCGTGGTCCCGGCGTGCGCCTCGGCGGCCTCGACCTCGGCCACCTCCTCGGCGCCGGGCGCGTCCTCGAAGGGCTCGCCGAGATAGGCCGCGATCACGCGCTCGTCGCCCTGGACGGTCGCGCTGTCACCCTCGATCAGTTTCTCGCCCTGCACGAGCACGGCCACGCGGTCGCACAGGTTGAAGATGAACCGCATGTCGTGCTCGATGACGAGGACGGCGATGCCCATGTCCCGGATGGCGAAGACCAGTTCCTCGGTGACCCGGGTCTCCTGCGGGTTCATGCCGGCCGTCGGCTCGTCGAGCAGCAGCAGACCGGGCTCGCTCGCCAGGGCGCGGGCGATCTCCAGCTTGCGCTGCTCGCCGTAGGGCAGGTTGCGGGCGAGGTGCTCGGCCTTGTTCTCCAGGCCCACGAACCGCAGCAGTTCCAGGGCCCGTTCCCGGGAGGCCTTCTCGGCCCGGTGGAAGCCCGGCCCGCGCAGCACCGCCGACCAGAAGCCCTCCTTGGTGCGGGTGTGCCGGCCGACGAGCACGTTCTCCAGGACCGTCATGTTGGCGAACAGCCGGATGTTCTGGAACGTCCGCGCGATGCCGGCCGCGGTGACCTTGAAGGACTTGGGCGGCAGGACGGCGCCCTTGTAGCGGACCTCGCCCTCGGTGGGGACGTACAGGCCGGTCAGGCAGTTGAAGAAGGTCGTCTTGCCGGCGCCGTTGGGGCCGATCAGGCCGACGATCTCGCCGGCGTTGACGGTGAGGTCGACGCCGCGCACGGCGGTCAGACCGCCGAAGCGCATGGTCACGCCGCGGGCGTCGAGGACGGTCTCGCCGGGCCGGGTGGCGCCGGCTGCGGTGTCCTTCGTGGTGGTGTCGGTGGTCATGGTGGTCAGGCCCCCGCCTTCGTCAGGAGGGTGGGTGCTTCCGCCTCTTCGTGGAACTCGAGCTGGCGGCGGCGGTTGGGGATGAGGCCCTCGGGGCGGAACCGCATCAGCAGCACCAGCGCGAGACCGAAGGCGAAGAGCTGGTAGTTCCCGAGGAACTGGAGCTTGTTGGGGATGAGGAAGAGCAGGGCCGCGCCGATCAGCGGACCGCTGATGGTGCCCATGCCGCCGAGGACGACCGCGGCGAGCAGGAACGCGGAGTTGGGCGGGATGGGACCGGCGAACAGGTACTGCTCGGGCGTCACCGTGTAGGTGACGTGGGCCTGGACGGTGCCCGCGAGACCGGCGAGCGAGGCGCCGACGGCGAAGGCGATCAGCTTGACCCGGAAGCCGTTGATGCCCATGGCGAGCGCGGCGGTCTCGTCCTCGCGGATGGCGACCCAGGCGCGTCCGATGCGGGAATCACCGCTGCGCCGGAAGACCAGCACCACGACCGCGGTGATGATCAGCATCAGGAAGAAGTAGTTGGCGAACCGGCCGATGGTGAAGCCGCCCATGGCGTGCTGGGCGCCGAAGTCGAAGCCGAGGACGTCGAGGTTGGGGATCGACGAGATGCCGTTCGAGCCGTTGGTGAGGTCGGGCCCGGAGGTGCCGTCGAGGTTGTTCGCCGTGATCCGGAAGATCTCACCGAAGCCGAGGGTGACGATGGCGAGGTAGTCGCCGCGCAGCCGCAGCGTCGGGGCGCCGATCAGCACGCCGAACACGAGCGAGGCGGCGGCGCCGACGAGGACGGCCGCCCAGAACGGGAAGTGGACGTGGAACGGCGAGCTGGGGGAGCCGGAGACCAGGGCCGCCGCGTAGGCGCCGACGCCGAGGAAGGCGACGTAACCGAGGTCGAGGAGGCCGGCGAGGCCGACGACGATGTTCAGGCCCAGGGCGACGGTGGCGAAGATCAGGATGTAGACGCCGAGAGTCGCGTACTGGTCGTTCGTCTGGGTGAAGGGGAACAGCGCCGCCGCGACGAACGCGCCGCAGGTGGTGATGTTCTGGTGCCGGGAGGTGATCTCCGAGGCCTGCGAGATCAGCCCCGCCTTGTTCAGGGCGGCGAAGCCGAGCCCCGCGGTGATCAGGAAGCCGACGAACAGTTCGTCGTACTCGGTGCCGATGCCGTAGGTGAAGACGGTCAGGCCGAGCCCGAGGATCGCGACGATGATCAGGATCTCGGCGTACGACGGCAGGGTGCCCACGGGCCGCGCGGGACCGGCGGCGAAGACCGCCTTGACCGTCTCCCACTGGTGGGCCAGACGGTGCTTGAACTTCTCGAGGCCGCTGTCGTCGGGGTCGGCCGGTTCCGGCTCGGGCCGCTGGAACGGCAGGGCCAGGGCGCCCGCGAAGGCGGCGAGGCTGCCGACGGCGACGAGGAAGCCGCCGGGCTCGAGGTTGACGAGGCCGCCGAGTTCGGTGCTGATCGCGAGGACCGTGTACCAGCTGGTGGCGAAGGCGGTCAGGGTGGCGAAGCGCAGGGCCGCGCCGGGCCCGGCGGGCGTCAGCCGGTCCAGGCCCCGGACGCCGTAGGCCGCCAGGGCGAACAGGGTGGCGAGGAGCGCGCCGATGAGGACGAGGACCTGGAGGCCGCCCGGGTAGCCGTAGACGGTGAGGTCGCCGGGGAAGTCCGAGGTCCACGTCCAGGCGAGGAAGGTGGAGACGACCGTCAGCACGCTGCCGCCGAGGGCGAGGGCGCGGCCGGCCTTCTCCGGCAGGGGCAGCAGCCCGGACGGGGCGGGGGCCGCGGCGGTGCCGGGGGTGCCGGGGGTGTCGGGTGCGGTGGTCTGTGTGGTCATCGGTCTCACGCCCTGTCCGCGACGCGCTCGCCGAGCAGGCCCTGTGGCCTGAACAGCAGTACGAGGATGAGGAGTACGAAGGCCCAGACGTCGGCCCAGGACTGGCTGCCGAACTTGTCCATGCCGGGGATGTCGGCGATGTAGGCGGTGGCCAGGGTCTCGGCCACGCCGAGGACCACGCCGCCGATCATGGCGCCGTAGATGTTGCCGATGCCGCCGAGAACGGCCGCGGTGAACGCCTTCAGACCGAGGATGAAGCCCATCCGGAAGTTGATCTCGCCGTACTTCAGGCCGTAGGCGACGGCTCCGACCGCGGCGAACGCGGCGCCCAGGGCGAACGCGATCACGATGATGCGGTCGGTGTTGACGCCCATCAGCTTGGCGGTGTCCGGGTCCTGCGCGGTGGCCTGCATACCGCGGCCGGTGCGGGTCTTCATCACGAAGTAGGCGAGGACGGCCATGCTGAGGGGGGCCGCGACGACCAGGAAGATGTCACCGGTCTGAATGGTGACGCTGCCGATCTCGAAGGGGCCGCCCGGGATCTGCGGGAAGGTGCGCGCGGACTTCGCCTCCGGGTACCAGGCCCACACCGCCTGCTGGAGCGCGAGGGAGAGGCCGATGGCGGTGATGAGCGGGGCGAGCCGTGGGGCGTTGCGGAGAGGACGGTAGGCGAATCGTTCCGCCCCGACCGCGATCGCGACGGCGACGACGACGGCACCGATGATCATGAGTGGCAGCGCGATCCACATGGTGGTGCCGCCGGGAAGCCAGAGCCACACGGTGAGAGCGCCGAACGCTCCCGTCATGAATATCTCGCCGTGGGCGAAGTTGATGAGCTGGACAATGCCGTAGACCATTGTGTAGCCGATGGCGACCAGCCCGTACATGGATCCTAGTAGCAGGCCGTTGACCAGCTGCTGCGGCAGTTCGTGCACCGCATGTCCTCCGAGCGTTCGGAAAGTTCGACGGATGTGGCCGGATGCGAGTCCGCGCGGGGCGCCAGTGGAACAGCGCCCCGCGCGGCTCTTTGAGGTGGTGCGGGCGGGGGTCAGCCCGTGAAGGTACCGGACTTGACCGTCGTCCAGGCACCGTTCTTCACGGCGTAGACGGTCAGCTGCTTGTTGGTGGCGTCACCGAACTCGTCGAAGGAGACCTTGCCGGTCACACCGTCGAAGGACACGCCCTGCATGGCCGCGGTGACCTTCGCGCGGGCGTCGGAGGGAAGCTTGCCGCCGTTGGCGTCGACGACCTTCTTCACGGCCTCGATGACCGCCCAGGCCGAGTCGTAGGAGTAACCGCCGTACGCCGAGTACTCCTCCTTGTAGCCGGCGGACTTGTAGTCACTGACGAACTGCTTGGCCGAGGGCAGGTCCTCGACCGGGGCGCCGACGGAGGTGGCGAGGTCGCCGGTGCTCTCGGCGCCCGCCAGCTTCATGAAGGTGTCGTCCTTGATGCCGTCGCCGCCGACGAGCGGGACCTTGGCACCGGCGGCCTTGATCTGCTTGCTCAGCGGGCCGGCCTGCGGGTACTCACCGCCGTAGTAGACGACCTGGGCACCGGAGTTCTTCACCTTGGTGGCGACCGCGGAGAAGTCCTTGGCGTCGGGGTTGATGTGCTCCGTGCCGACCACCTTGCCGCCGAGCTTCTTGAACTCGTCGGTGAAGGTGGCGGCCAGGCCCGCGCCGTAGGTCTTCTTGTCGTCGATGACGAAGACCTTCGTCTTCTTGGCGGTGTTGTAGACGTACTGGGCGGCGAACGGGCCCTGGATGGCGTCCGTGGTCGCGGTGCGGAAGTACGCCTTGTACGGGCGGACCTTCTTGTTCTGCCAGTCCGTGCCCTGGGTCAGGGCGGGGCCGGTGTTGGCCGGGGAGACCTGGACCAGTTTGTTGTCGTCGAAGACCTTCTGCATCGACTCGGCGACCGAGGAGTTCAGCGGGCCGACGACACCGAGGACGTTCTGCTCCGACACGAACTTGGAGGCGTTCTGCTGGCCGGCCGAAGGCTGGGCCTGGTCGTCGAGGGCCTCGACCTTGAAGGTGACGCCCTTGACCAGGTTCTGCTTGTTGGCGTTCCTGGCGGCGAGGTCCGCCGAGTTCTTGATGCCGAGGCCCATGGCGGACAGGTCGCCGGTCAGCGGGGCGTCGACGCCGATGACGACGGTGCTGCCGCCGTCACCCTTGCCGGAGTCCGAGCCCTTGTCGCCGCTGTCGCGCGAGCCGCAGGCGGTGAGAGTGAGCGCTCCCGCCGCCAGCGCGGCGGTGATGGCGATAAGCGAACCTTGACGCACGATCAGTCCTTTCCCCAGGCACAACCGCCTCCCCATGGAAACGGCCGAGTCGCGCGCCGCGCTGAAGTGAGATTCCGATGGCGCGGTGACTGGCCGTGACTCTAGGCGTGTGTGGGGAACGTGGAGGAGTGTCTGGCCAAGGCTGTGACGCTCTTGTTATGACACGACGTAATGCAGAGCGGTACGACGTGGGGGGAACGGACGAATTCAGGTGGATTCGCGCTGTCCGCATTCTGAGAACCCGCAGGACCTGCCATGATCCAACCAGGCGTCTCAGGCGTTTTGCTGATTACCGAACTCTGTTGCCGCAGGCTACTTCCACGGCGTGGGGGAGGTGCTGCGCGTATCGGCCCCCGAGGATGAAGCTCTGTACCTGTATTGCGCGCGCATTACGCAGAGTTACGTCGAGGAAAGGGAGCCCGGCGTGCCAGGGGACTTCTCCGCATTTCGTCACGTGCATGGTGACCGTGATCTCGCGCGCCGCACCCGCGACTGTCCGCCACGGAGCGGGCGGCCGTGTCGTCAGGGACAGCCCCGCGTACGGCTGGGCCACGCGCGTCGCCGTGACCGGCGGCCCCGAGGCCACGCTCAGCAGGACCGAGAAGCTGAAGCTGCGCGGCCGGGCGTCCGCCGGAGGGGGCCGGTCCTCCAGGTAGGTCACGTCCACCACCTGCGAGGGGTACGGGACCTCGGGGTGCGGGCGCGTGGGGCGCGGGGGCGGCTGCTGCGGCTGCTGCGGCTGCTGCGGCCGCGTGGCGTAGAGCGCGCCGCCGGCCCCGAGGAGGGCGGTCGCGGTGACCACCGCCAGGATCGTCCGCCGGTGGCGGGCGTACCGGGCGGCCACGGCCGCGCGCGTGCGGCCGGCCGGACGGGGGCCCCGCGGCTGCCGGGTGTCCCACGCGCGCGTGCCCTCACCGGGCTCCGGCGGGCCGACGCCGCTCATGTCCAGGGACCTTCGCTCGGGGGCCCGTGACGGTAGCGTTCGGTGCACGCCCGGCGGGTCTGACGGTCGATCAACTGATCTGCTGCCACGGGTCCTTGGCGCCGCAGGGTGACGCGCGCCGCGTCCACGACGTCCCGCAGGATCTGGTACTGCCCATGGGACAGGCCCATCGACTGGTAGTCGCCGTAGGTGTCGTCGCCGAGCGCCCTGCGTGACCAGTACGCGACGATCCTGGTGCACAGGTCGGTGTCGGAGGCGGCAGAGGGCGATGCGGGTGCCGGGGCGGACGCGGACGCGGGTCCGGTGCCGCCGGAGGGTGGGTGCGTGGAGCGGCCGGTGGCGCCGGAGGCTGCCTGCGCGGAGCGGTCGGTGACGCCCGGGGGTGGGTGCGCGGAACCCTCGGGTCCGCCGCAGCCCGTCGCGCACAGCGACACCGGCACCGCCAGCAGCCCGCACACCAGGAACCTCACCCCCGGCCGGGGGCCTCCTCGCCGTCCCATGTGCCGAAGCTAAGGGGAGGGACGGCGGGGGGCAACGCTCCGGCGGGCCGGGCTTCGCCCTCCGGCCGCGCGGGGGCGGCGCTCCGCCGGGGGATGGGCTGAGCTTCGGCCTCCGGGCGGGCGGACGGTGACGCTCCGCCGGGGACGGGCTGAGCTTCGCCCTCCTGCCGCGCGGGGTGACGCTCCGCCGGGGGCTGGCTCAGCTCACGCCTCCGGCGGCGCGGGGTGGCGCTCCGCCGGGGACGGGCCTTCGGCTTCCGGCCGCGCGGGGGTGACGCTCCGCCGGGGGACGGGCTGAGCTTCCGCCTCCGGCCGGGCGGACGGTGACGCTCCGCCGGGGACGGGCTGAGCTTCGCCCTCCTGCCGCGCGGGGTGACGCTCCGCCGGGGGCTGGCTCAGCTCACGCCTCCGGCGGCGCGGGGTGGCGCTCCGCCGGGGACGGGCCTTCGGCTTCCGGTCGCGCGGGGGTGGCCCTCCGCTGGGGACAGGCCGGGCTTCGGCCTCCGGCCGCGCGGGGGTGACGCTCCGCTGGGGATGGGCTGAGCTTCCGCCTCCGGCCGGGCGGGCGGTGACGCTCCGCCGGGGACGGGCCGGGCTTCGCCCTCCTGCTGCCCGGGGTGCCGCTCCGCCGGGGGCTGGCTCAGCTTTCGGCGGACCGCGCGGGCGTTCCCTCGCCCGGCTGGACGTCCCGCAGCAGACAGGTCAGCCGGGCGGTGCAGACCCGCCGGTCCTCCTCGTCGCTGATCACGATCTCGTACGTCGCCGTCGACCGGCCCCGGTGCACCGGCGTGGCCACGCCAGTCACCAGGCCCGAGCGGACCCCCCGGTGGTGCGTGCAGTTGAGGTCCACACCGACCGCGATCTTCGAACTGCCGCCGTGCAGCATGGAGCCGACCGAGCCCAGCGTCTCCGCCAGCACCGCGGAGGCACCGCCGTGCAGCAGGCCGTAGGGCTGGGTGTTGCCCTCCACCGGCATCGTCCCGACGACCCGGTCCGCCGAGGCCTCCACGATCTCCACGCCCATGCGCGTGCCGAGATGACCTGCCGAGAACAGGGCCGGCAGGTCGACACCGAGCGCCGCGTACTCGTCGAGGATCTCCTGCGGGAACTGCACTCGCTGCTGCTCGCCCATCGGCCGGCTCCGTTCGTCCACCTGTCTGCTGCTGAGCAAACGCTCAGTCGGCCGCCGATTGTTCCAGACGGCTCCCCGCGTCCCCGGTGTGGGCTTCGAGGCGTACGACGACGGACTTGCTGGCGGGGGTGTTGCTGGTGTCGGCGGTGGCGTCCAGCGGCACCAGCACGTTCGTCTCGGGGTAGTACGCCGCCGCGCACCCGCGCGCCGTCGGATAGAGCACCACCCGGAAACCGGGCGCCCGCCGCTCCACCCCGTCCCGCCACTCGCTCACCAGGTCGACGTACGCGCCCTCGGCGACCCCGAGCGCCCGCGCGTCCTCGGGACGCACCAGCACCACCCGGCGCCCGCCCGTGATACCGCGGTAGCGGTCGTCCAGCCCGTAGATCGTGGTGTTGTACTGGTCGTGCGAGCGCAGCGTCTGCAACAGCAGCCGGCCCTCGGGCAGCGCGGGGTACTCCACCGGCGCCGCCGTGAAGTTCGCCCGGCCCGTGGCGGTCGGGAAACGGCGCTCGTCGCGCGGGGCGTGCGGCAGCGCGAAACCGCCGGGCCGGGCCACGCGCGCGTTGAAGTCCTCGAAACCGGGGATCACGCGCGCGATGCGGTCCCGGATCGCCGCGTAGTCCTTCGCGAACTCTTCCCACGGTACGACGCTGCGCCCGCCGAGCACCCGGCGCGCCAGGCCGCAGACGATGGCCGGCTCGGACCGCAGATGAGGGCTCGCGGGCTTCAGGCGCCCGCGCGAGGCGTGCACCATGCCCATCGAGTCCTCGACGGTCACGAACTGCTCACCGCTCTCGCGCACATCACGCTCGGTGCGGCCCAGGGTGGGCAGGATCAGCGCCCGCGCGCCGGTGACCACGTGCGAGCGGTTCAGCTTCGTGGAGACGTGCACGGTCAACCGGGCACGCCGCATCGCGGCCTCGGTGACCTCGGTGTCGGGGGAGGCCGAGACGAAGTTGCCGCCCATGGCGAAGAAGACCTTCGCCTCCCCGTCGCGCAACGCGCGGATGGCCCGTACGACGTCGAGACCGTGCTCGCGCGGCGGCGTGAACCCGAACTCCTTCTCCAGGGCGTCCAGGAAGGCCGGGGCGGGGCGCTCGAAGATGCCCATGGTGCGGTCACCCTGGACGTTGCTGTGCCCGCGCACCGGGCACACGCCCGCGCCCGGGCGGCCGATGTTGCCGCGCAGCAGCAGGAAGTTGACCACCTCGCGGATGGTCGGGACGGAGTGCTTGTGCTGGGTGAGGCCCATGGCCCAGCACACGATGGTCCGCCGCGAGGCGAGGACCATGCCCAGCGCCTGCTCGATCTCCGCGCGCGTGAGCCCGGTCGCCGCGAGCGTCTCGTCCCAGTCGGCGGCACGCGCGGCCTCGGCGAACTCCTCGAACCCGTGCGTGTGTTCGCGGACGAACTCCTCGTCGACCGCGCCGTCCGTCTCCAGGACCAGCTTGTTGAGGAGCCGGAAGAGCGCCTGGTCACCGCCGATGCGGATCTGGAGGAACAGGTCGGTGAGCGCGGCGCCCTTGAGGAGGCCCTGCGGGGTCTGCGGGTTCCTGAAGCGCTCCAGGCCCGCCTCCGGCAGCGGATTGACGCTGATGACGCGCGCGCCGTTCGCCTTCGCCTTCTCCAGCGCGGACAGCATGCGCGGATGGTTCGTGCCCGGGTTCTGGCCCGCGACGATGATCAGGTCGGCCTGGTACAGATCCTCCAGCAGGACGCTGCCCTTGCCGATGCCGATGGTCTCGTTGAGCGCGGACCCCGACGACTCGTGGCACATGTTCGAGCAGTCGGGGAGGTTGTTCGTGCCCAGCTCGCGCGCGAAGAGCTGGTACAGGAACGCCGCCTCGTTGCTGGTGCGGCCCGACGTGTAGAAGACGGCCTCGTCCGGGGAGCCGAGGGCGGCGATCTCCTCGGCGATGATGTCGAAGGCGCGGTCCCAGCCGACCGGCTCGTAGTGCGTGCCGCCCTCGGGGAGATACACGGGGTGCGTGAGCCGGCCCTGCTGTCCCAGCCAGTAGCCGCTGCGGCCGGCGAGGTCCGCGACCGGGTGCGCGGCGAAGAACTCGGGCGTGACCCGGCGCAGGGTGGCCTCCTCGGCCACGGCCTTCGCGCCGTTCTCGCAGAACTCCGCCGCGTGCCGGTGGTCCGGCTCCGGCCAGGCACAGCCCGGGCAGTCGAAGCCGTCCTTCTGGTTCACCCGCAGCAGCGTCAGCGCGGTGCGCCGCACCCCCATCTGCTGCTGCGCGATCCGCAGCGTGTGCCCGATGGCCGGCAGCCCCGCCGCGGCGTGCTTCGGCTCCCCGACCTGCGGCGCGTCCTGAACCGGATCACCCTTGGGCGGCTTCGTCGCCATCGCACGCTCCCCTTCGACTGCGCGTGACAAGTACGCCGACGATCCTCCCACGGCCCACTGACAGCGCCGCCGGGCAGGCCGGCCGCGGGGAGGCGGGGCCGAGGCGCCCGGTCCGGACTGTCAGTGCGGCGTGGCAGGATCGGGGACGTGGCAGAAACAGCATCGAAGCAGACCGACAGCACCCCCGGCGGCAAGCGCCCCCGGCTGATGCTCATGGACGGGCACTCGCTGGCCTACCGCGCGTTCTTCGCGCTGCCCGCGGA
Source organism: Streptomyces sp. NPDC006309 (assembly GCF_040613095.1). Taxonomy (NCBI): domain Bacteria; kingdom Bacillati; phylum Actinomycetota; class Actinomycetes; order Kitasatosporales; family Streptomycetaceae; genus Streptomyces; species Streptomyces sp. NPDC006309. The sequence continues at coordinate 163,258 of NZ_JBEXRO010000009.1, forward strand.
GAACTTCACCACCGCGACCGGCCAGCCCACGAACGCGATCTACGGCTTCGCGTCGATGCTGGCGAACACCCTGCGTGACGAGGCCCCCACGCACTTCGCGGTGGCCTTCGACGTCTCGCGCAAGACCTGGCGCTCCGAGCGGTTCACCGAGTACAAGGCGAACCGCTCCAAGACCCCGGACGAGTTCAAGGGGCAGGTGGAGCTGATCGGCGAACTGCTCGACGCGATGCACGCCCAGCGCTTCGCCGTCGAGGGCTTCGAGGCGGACGACATCATCGCCACCCTCGCCACCCAGGCCGAGGCCGAGGGCTTCGAGGTGCTGATCGTCACCGGCGACCGCGACTCCTTCCAGCTGGTCACCGAGCACACGACGGTGCTCTACCCCACGAAGGGCGTCTCGGAGCTGACCCGGTTCACCCCGGAGAAGGTTCTCGAGAAGTACGGCTTGACGCCCGCCCAGTACCCCGACTTCGCCGCCCTGCGCGGCGACCCGTCCGACAACCTCCCCGGCATCCCCGGCGTCGGCGAGAAGACCGCCGCCAAGTGGATCAACCAGTTCGGCTCGTTCGCGGAGCTGGTGGAGCGGGCCGACGAGGTCAAGGGCAAGGCCGGCCAGAATCTCCGCGACCACCTGGAATCGGTCAAACTCAACCGCCTCCTCACCGAACTGGAGCGCCAGGTCGAGCTGCCCAGGGCGGTCACCGAGCTGGAGCGGGCCCCGTACGACCGCAAGGCCGTCGCGATGGTCCTGGACACCCTGGAGATCCGCAACCCGTCCCTGCGTGAGCGTCTCTTCGCCGTCGACCCCGGCACGGAGGAGGCCGAGGTTGCCCCGGTCGCCGCCGACGGCGTCGAGATCGACGGCAGCATCCTGAGCACGGGCGAGCTGGCCCCCTGGCTCGCCGGGCACGGAACCGGCACCCTGGGCGTCGCCACCGTCGGCACCTGGGCGCTGGGCGCCGGCTCGGTCGCCGAGGTCGCCCTCGCCACGGCCGGGGGAGCGGCCGTCTGGTTCGACCCGTCCGAGCTGGACGAGGCCGACGAGAACGCGTTCGCGGCCTGGCTGGCCGACGCCGGCCGCCCCAAGGTGTTCCACAACGTCAAGGGCGCCATGCGCGTCTTCGCCGAGCACGGCTGGAGCGTCGAGGGCGTCCGCATGGACACCGCGCTGGCCGCGTACCTGGTCAAGCCGGGCCGCCGCTCCTTCGACCTGGACGCGCTGTCCATGGAGTACCTCCACCGCGAGCTGGCCCCCGCCGCCGCGGCCGACGGCCAGCTGGCCTTCGGCGCGGACGAGGGCGCCGAGGCCGAGGCGCTGATGATCCAGGCCCGCGCGGTCCTCGACCTGGGCGAGGCCTTCGAGGGCCGCCTGGCGGAGGTGGGCGCCGCCGACCTGCTCCGCGACATGGAGCTGCCCACGTCCGCGCTGCTCGCCCGCATGGAGCGGCACGGCATCGCGGCCGACCGCGCGCACCTCGAGGCCATGGAGCAGATGTTCGCCGGCGCGGTGCAGCAGGCCGTGAAGGAGGCGCACGCGGCGGCCGGCCACGAGTTCAACCTGGGCTCGCCCAAGCAGCTCCAGGAGGTCCTCTTCGGCGAGCTGGCCCTGCCGAGGACGAAGAAGACCAAGACCGGCTACACCACCGACGCCGACGCCCTGGCCTGGCTCGCCACCCAGACCGACAACGAACTGCCGGTGATCATGCTCCGGCACCGGGAGCAGGCCAAGCTCCGCGTCACCGTCGAGGGCCTGATCAAGACCATCGCGGGCGACGGCCGCATCCACACCACCTTCAACCAGACGGTGGCCGCGACCGGCCGGCTCTCCTCCACGGACCCGAACCTCCAGAACATCCCGGTCCGCACCGACGAGGGCCGGGCGATCCGCCGGGGCTTCGTGGTCGGCGAGGGCTTCGAGTCCCTGATGACCGCCGACTACAGCCAGATCGAGCTGCGGGTGATGGCCCACCTCTCCGAGGACGCGGGCCTGATCGAGGCGTTCACCTCCGGCGAGGACCTGCACACCACGGCCGCCTCCCAGGTGTTCGGCGTCGAGCGCGACGCGGTCGACGCGGAGATGCGGCGCAAGATCAAGGCCATGTCGTACGGCCTGGCCTACGGCCTGTCGGCGTTCGGCCTGTCCCAGCAGCTGAACATCGAGGCGGCCGAGGCCCGGGCCCTGATGGACGCCTACTTCGAGCGCTTCGGCGGGGTCCGGGACTATCTGCGCCGGGCGGTCGACGAGGCCCGGGCGACGGGCTACACGGCGACCCTCTTCGGGCGCCGCCGCTACCTCCCCGACCTCAACAGCGACAACCGCCAGCGCCGCGAGGCGGCCGAACGCATGGCCCTCAACGCGCCCATCCAGGGCACCGCAGCGGACATCGTCAAGTTCGCCATGCTGAAGGTGGACAGCGCCCTGCGGGCAGCCGGCCTCACCTCCCGCATGCTCCTCCAGGTCCACGACGAGATCGTCCTGGAGATCGCCCCCGGCGAACGGGCGGCCGCGGAGGAGATCGTCCGCCGCGAGATGGCGAACGCCGTCCACCTGAGAGCGCCGCTGGACGTCTCCGTGGGCGTGGGCCCGGACTGGGAATCGGCAGCCCACTAGGTCCTGTCGTCGAACTCCCGCCGTTCGCCCGGAGGGCGGGCTCTGCGGCCTCAGGTGCGTGCTCTCGGCGCGGTGGACGTACTCGGGTCGGGGCCCGGTGCGGCGAGAGTGCGTGCACGGCGTCGTGGAGCAGGCGGGAGTTCGACGAGGTCTAGACCACGACCCACGGGGCCGGGGCGTCACGGCCGGCGGGCTGCGACGCCCCCTCCGGCGCAATCCGCGGTGCCGAAACGCTCGGTACCCCCTCCCACCTGCGCGCGGTGCCGGAAGCCGCGCGGCAGGGGCGGGTGTTTCGCGCAGCGGCCGTCACTCTCGTGGCCCCCGTCAGAACGCCCGCCACCCCCCACGGCCGCAACACTGCGGGCATGGGTATACGCATGCTTCACCGCCGGACGCCCGAGGCAATGGCCCGGGACCGGGCGGACACCTTCTCGGCGCAGGCCATGCCCCCCTCGCGGGTCCCGGTTCTCGCGGCCGACGCAAGCACCGCCCGCATCCCGGCGGACCTGGCCGTCACCGTCCGCAGGGCCGCCAGGAACCTACGGCGCCGGCTCGGCGGCCGTACGGCCCGCATCCCCGACCGGCGCCTGTGGGCCGACCTGGCCCGCGGCTACCTCGCCCTCGCGCTCACCCAGATCCCGAGGGCACGCCCCCGGCACACCCTCACCGTCTTCGTGGCGTCCCTCACCGAGCGACCGGCCGCTCCCGGCCGGCACCGGCCGCCTCCCCACGAGCCCCGGGAGCAGCGGCCGGACGCCGGAACCTGACCCCGACGGCGTACAGCAGCAGCCCCGGCACCACCCCGGCGCCCACCCCGAAGCACAGGGTGGGCACCAGCTCCCACGGCCGCACCGCCGCCCCCTGCTGCTCCCACCACCCCGCCGCCCGCTGCGCCGCCCCGGCCAGCGCGCAGCCGCCGATCACCGCGAGCGCCCACCACCGGTCCCGTACGGACAGCACGGGCACCCCCGCCGGCACCCCGTCCGGTGCCCGCCGCAGGGCGCGCACCAGGAACAGGGCGATCGCCACGGCACCCGCCACGGACGACCCGTACTGAAGCCACGTGAACAACGGCATGCCCGCCGGACGGTCCCGCCCGATGGCCGGGACCAGCCGCGTCCCCCACCGGCCGTGATGCGTGAACGCGTCCCACACCACGTGGGTGAGCGCGCCGAGCACCGCGGAGCCGTACCACCGGCCCGCCGCGCAGACGCCCGGGCGCGCGCGTGGCGCACCGAGGCGCAGCAGGGCGGCGGCCCCTGCCTGCCGGGCCGCCGGCAGCAGCGCGAGCAACGGTTCCCGGACCAGCAGCCACAGTCCCGTGAGCGCGCAGGCGATGAGGACGTCGACGGTGACGACACCCGTGAACGAGTGCGTGAGCGTGCCGGACTCCATGCCGCCCGGCAGGATCCCGGCCGCGTAGTAGGGCACGTCGGGCGCGAAGGAGCCGGTGACGAGCACCGCGGGCACCAGCCGGCCCCGGCCGCTCCCGTCCCGGCGGACCGCGGGCAGCACGGCTGCCGCGTGGCTGAGTGTGAACGGCAACGCAACCCCCTGGAGCGGTCGCCGGGCCGGGACACGGCACCGGTGATCGAGTCCGCCCAGTATGCGGGACCGCGGTGCGGGCGCGTTGCCGCCGACGACCGCCGGCCGGCCGCTGAAATCGGGCCCGAACGGGTGCCCGCTCACAGCAAGTTGTCGTAGGGTCACCTGCGTCACCGTGCCGACGCGCGGTCGAACGCATATCGCACACATGGAAATGCGGAACAGGGGCAACCACAGCACCGGGTCAACCGTCACACCAGAGCGAGGCAGTCAGGCGGAGACGGACGCACGGACGTCCATGGGAGGGGTTCACTTCATGGCGGCGCATTTCGGCAGGCGACTGCGCAAGGGAGCGGCGACCACCGCCGTGGCCGCGGCGGCGGTCGCGGCTCTCTCCGCGTCCCAGGCTCCGGGAGCGGCCGGCGAGGAACACGGCAGACAGACGGCAGCCGGTGCCGCCGTACCCGCGCCGGACACCGACGGCAACGCCACCGGCAACTCGCCGTACTACACGGACCTGCCGCCGCTGAACAGCCCCAGCCCGAGCCCCTCGTCGAGCGCCGGCCCCTCCGGTCCCGTCAGCAGGGCCGAGGGCGGCATCCCGGCCACGGTCCTGGACGCGTACAAGAAGGCCGAGGCCGACCTGCGCACCGCCGTACCCGGCTGCAACCTGCCCTGGCAACTGCTCGCCGCCATCGGCAACGTGGAGTCGGGGCAGGCCCGCGGCGGCCAGGTCGACGCCGGCGGCACCACGCTGCGCCGGATCCTCGGCCCGCAGCTCGACGGCAACGGCTTCGCGCTCATCGCGGACACCGACGGCGGCGCGTACGACGGCAACAGCGCGTACGACCAGGCCATCGGCCCCATGCAGTTCATCCCGTCCACCTGGGCCTGGGCCGGCCGCGACGGCAACGGCGACGGCAAGAAGGACCCCAACAACGTCTACGACGCCGCGCTCGCCGCGGGCCACTATCTGTGCCGCAACGGCTGGGACCTGTCCCACGAGGCCGACCTGCACCGGGCGATCCTCAGCTACAACAACTCGCAGGACTACCTCGATCTGGTCCTGAACTGGATGGAGTACTACCGCAAGGGCACCCACTCCATCCCCGACGGCACCGGCGGGGTGCCCGAGCACCGCAGCGACACGGATTCCGGCCTCCCCATGTCCCCGCTGCCCACGCACCCCACGACGACCGAGCCCGCCCCGAAGCCCGAAAGGCCCGGTAAGCCCGGCAAGCCCGGCAAGGACGACGGCAAGGGCGGCCACGGCAACGGCGGCAACGGCAACGGCGGGAACGGCAACGGCAACGGCGGGCATGAGACGCCCGATCCGAAGCCGCCGACGCCGCCCGTCCCGCCCACGCCCCCGCCGTCCAACACCGACCTGGTGGACCACCTGGAGGACGCGGGCACGGGGAAGCTCACCGCGATGGCCGGCGACGCCTTCACCGAGCGGATCAGCGCCCGCGCCGAGACCAAGGTGGGCAAGTCGGTGGCCAAGGTCAGGCTCCGGTTCACCATCACCGGCGGCACCGACGCCACCTTCACCGGCGGCGAGACCGTGGCCACGGTCGCCACCGACGCCAAGGGCGTCGCGCTGGCCCCGGCGCTCCAGGCCGGTGAGAAGACCGGCGACTTCAAGGTCACCGTGTCCGTCGTGGGCCGCCCGGCCAAGGGCGTCGACTACACCGCCTCGGTCACCGCGCGCGCCGCCGACACCCTGGCCCGCACCAGCGACACCCCGCTGACCTGTGCCCCGGGCGGCGAGTTCGCCGGCCAGGTCCAGGTGAAGGCGACGTACCTGGGCACCGTCGCGGACAAGGTCGCGGCCACCGCCACCCTGGTCAAGTCGGCGGCCGACGCCACCGAGAACGACAAGGGCCCCTACTTCAAGGACGCCGACGGCAAACCCGTACGCACCCTCACCACCCTGGAGACGGACGACAAGGGCCTGCTCACCCTGCCGAAGCTGTACGCGGACGACACCGCCGGCACCTTCCTGCTCCGCATCACCACCACCGGCGGCGCGACGCTCACCGTCGAACTGAAGGTCGCCCCCGCCGAGTCCCCGAGCGCCCCGTCCCCGAACCCGACCACGCCGTCCCCGACCGGGTCCGCCTCCTCCTGAGCCCGGCGCACGACCGACAGGGCGCCCTCTCCGCTCCGGCGGGGCGGGCGCCCACTGTCGTCACTGCACCCACGCATTGCCGACGACGCTGAACTGATGAACCGTCGAGAATCAGTCCTATGAGCCCTCGAACCGCTCACCCCGCGCTTGCCTGTGGTCAAGCCCGGTCCGCCCGCGCCTTCGTGTGCCGGGTCGCCCGAGCCGTCGCCGGGTCCTCGGGCCACGGATGCCGGGGATAGCGTCCGCGCAGTTCCGCGCGCACGGCCCGGTAGCCGTCCCGCCAGAAGGAGGCGAGGTCGGCCGTGACGGCGGCGGGCCGTCCGGCGGGGGAGAGCAGGTGCACGAGCAGCGGCACTCCCGCCACGGCCGGCGTCTCCTGGAGCCCGAACAGCTCCTGGAGCTTCACCGCGAGCACCGGCCGCTCCGGGTTCCCGTAGTCGATCCGGATCCTGGACCCACTCGGCACGGTGATCCGCTCGGGCGCCAGCTCGTCCAGCCGGGCGGCCTCCCCGCCCGCCCAGGGCAGCAGCCGCGCGAGCGCCTGCCCGGCGTCGATCCGCCCGAGATCCGCCCGCCGCCGGGCCCGGCCCAGCTCCGGCTCCAGCCACTCGTCCACGCGCGCGTGCAGCGCCTCGTCCGACACGTCCGGCCACGGCTCCCCGAGGTGCGTCCGCAGGAACGCCAGCCGCTGCCGCAGCAGCTCCGCCCCGGATGACCAGCGCAGCAGCCCCAGCCCCTCCTGGCGGAACCCCTCCAGAAGGGCGGCGCGTACGAGGGCCGGACGCGCGTTCCGCAGGGGCCGTACGGCCAGCTCGATCGCCCCCAGTCGCGCCACGCGCCGGGTCACGACGTCCCCGTCGGCCCAGTGCACCTCCTCGCGCTCCTCCAGGAGCGTCGCCGCGGCGTCCCGTGCCACGTCCTCCGGTACGGCGGCCCCGAGCCGCACACGCGCGTGCCCCGTTCCGGCGGGCCGGCCGGCGACCGCGACCACGATCCAGGGCGCCCCCCGCAGCGCGGACCCCTCACCCAGCTCGACCCGCGTCCCTGAGGCCATGAGGTACGACCCGCCGTCCAGCCTGGCGACACGCTCGGGGAAGGCCAGCGACGCCACGGTCCCGGCGAGCCGGTCGTCGCCGAGGCCCGGTCCGACCCGGCCGGCGCCGCCCGGGCCCGCCTTCCCGGCGGGCGGAGCGGAGAACTCCGCCGAGACGGCCCGCAGCCGCCGCACCTCCGCGGCCCACCGCCCCGCGTAGGCGTCACCCCCGTGCCGGGCCCGCCGCAGAGCAGCCGCGAGATCGTCGCCGTACTCCCTCGGCACCTCCTCGGAGAGCAGGGCGACGACCTCCGCGCCCCCGCCCGCGGTGTCCAGCAGTGCCCGTCCCAGCCGCGGATGCACCCCCAGCCGGCCCAGCCGGACACCCAGCTCCGTGGCCCGCCCCGCGGAGTCCACCGCGCCCACGGCCGTCAGCACCTCCCGCGCCGCGGCCATCGCTCCGCCCGGCGGCGGATCCAGCAACGCCAGCCCGGAGGCGTCCGGATCGCCCCAACAGGCCGCCTGAAGGGCGAACGCGGTCAGATCGGCCACCTTGATCTCCGGCGCCGGAAAAGCCGGCAGGCGGCCGTCCTCGGCCTCCGCCCAGCAGCGGTACACCGCCCCCGGCGCCTCCCGCCCGGCCCGCCCCGCCCGCTGCCGCCCGGCCGCCCGCGACGCCCGCACGGTCGTGAGCCCGCTCAGCCCGCGCGCGTGGTCCACCCTTGGCTCCCGCGCCAGCCCGGAGTCCACCACCACCCGCACCCCGGGCACCGTCAGCGACGACTCCGCCACGGACGTCGCCAGCACCACCCGGCGCCTCTCCCCGGGCGCCAGCACCGCGTCCTGCACCGCCGCCGGCGCCCGCCCGTGCACCTGGAGGACGTCCACCGCGCCCAGGTCCCCCAGCTGTCCGGCCACGCGCGCGATCTCGCCGACGCCGGGCAGGAAGCACAGCACGTCCCCCTCCCGCTCCGCCAGCGCCCGCCGCACCACCGCCGTGACATGGGCCAGCAGCGCGGGATCGACCCGCATCCCGTGCGGCGGCCGTACCGGACGCGCCGGGGGAGCCCACACCACGTCCACCGGATGCGCCACGCCCGTCGCCTCGACCACCGGCGCCCCGCCGAGCAGCCGCGCCCACCCCCCGGCGTCGGTGGTAGCCGACGCCGCCACCAGCCGCAGGTCCGGCCGCAGCGCCTGCCGCACGTCCCACAGGAACGCGGCCACCGTGTCGGCGTCCAGATGCCGCTCGTGGCACTCGTCGATGACGACGGCATCCGTACCGGCCAGCTCCTGATCGCGCTGGAGCCGCTGCAACAGCACACCGGTCGTCACGACCTCCACGCGCGTGTGCCGCCCCACGGCCCGCTCACCGCGCACCGTGAAGCCGATGCTGCCGCCCGGCTTCTCACCGAGCAGCCAGGCCATGCGCCGGGCCGCCGCCCGGGCCGCGATCCGCCGCGGCTCGGCCACCACCACCCGCCGCGCGGGACCGCCGCCGACCAGCCCCGCGAGCACCAGCGGCACCAGGGTCGTCTTCCCCGTGCCGGGCGGCGCCACCAGCACGGCGGCGCCGCCACCCTCCAGGGCGTCGGTCAGGGCCGGCAGGGCGGAGCGCACGGGCAGCGCGTCGAGGGCGTCGTCACGGATCACGCCCCCAGTGTCGTACGACGCCGAGGACCGTCCCCACGCGCGCGTGCGCGGCGACGAGCGGACGCCGCCTAGGAGATCCGGTCCCGCTCGCACACGAAGACCGCCGTGCCCGGGATCAGGTTCCCGCGCAGCGGCGACCAGCCGCCCCACTCGGAGGTGTTCCAGGCCGGCCACTCCGGCTCCACCAGGTCCACCAGCCGGAAGCCCGACGCCACGATGTCCCGCACCCGGTCGCCGAGCGTCCTGTGGTGCTCCACGTAGACCGCGCGGCCGTCCTCGTCCTGCTCCACGTAGGGCGTGCGGTCGAAGTAGGAGGAGGCCACCGACAGACCCTCGGGCCCCGGCTCGTCCGGGAACGCCCAGCGGATCGGATGGGTCACCGAGAACACGAACCGGCCGCCCGGCCGCAGCACCCGGTGCACCTCGCGCAGCACCAGTCGCGGATCGGCCACGAACGGCAGCGCGCCGTACGCGGAGCAGACCAGGTCGAAGGACCCGTCCGCGAAGGGCAGCGCGCCCGCGTCGGCGCAGACCAGCGGGAACGAACCGCCTATTCGCAGGGCGTGCTGCAACTGCCGGTGCGAGAGGTCCAGGGCCACCGGGCGGGCGCCCTGCGCGGCCAGCCAGCGCGCGCACTGCGCCGCGCCGGCGCCGATCTCCAGGACCGACTTGCCCTTCAGCTCCTCCGCGGGGCCGAGCAGCTCGGCCTCCACCTCGTCCAGGCCCTCCGGACACCACACGAAGCGGTCGTCGCCGAGGAACGTGCCGTGCTCGTTCTGGTACTCGTCGGCGTTGCGGTCCCACCAGCCGCGGTTGGCCCGCGCGCTCTCCGTGACGTCCGCGTCACGTCGTGTGGCCTCCGGCTCGAACCCCTCGGAGCCCTCGGGTTCGTATGTTTCCGGCTCTTGGATGATCGGCTCCCTCGTCGTACTCTTCCGTCCAGCCCGCACAGGGGCCCCACGGAAGGACTTCCGCGGGCCCGCGCGGCCCGCTGGGACATTTCTTCCGCCGGGTATGCGGTGATCCGCCCCGGGTGTGCGCCTTCGCGCATTGACCCTGCCCGGCTGCCCCCGTATGCTACAAGTTGCGCTGCGGGCCTGCGCTCCTCAGACGTAGCAGGCTGCGCTCGCATCTGTTGTATGTCCCCTCGGTTGTCGAGGCGCCACCGGGCATCCGGTGCTTATGTGGCGCTTCCTTGGCTGTCCGGCTTCTTCAGAGCGAAACGGGCTCCCGGCGTAAGCAGTACCTACGACTTCAATGTCCGTACCGGAGCCCTTTCCCACATGACGAGCAGCACCGAGACCACCGCCACCACCCCGCAGGTAGCGGTCAACGACATCGGTAACGAGGAAGCCTTCCTCGCCGCGATCGACGAGACGATCAAGTACTTCAACGACGGCGACATCGTCGACGGCGTCATCGTGAAGGTCGACCGGGACGAGGTCCTGCTCGACATCGGTTACAAGACCGAAGGTGTGATCCCGAGCCGCGAGCTCTCGATCAAGCACGACGTCGACCCCAACGAGGTCGTCGCCGTCGGTGACGAGATCGAGGCCCTTGTTCTCCAGAAGGAGGACAAGGAAGGCCGCCTGATCCTCTCGAAGAAGCGCGCCCAGTACGAGCGTGCCTGGGGCACCATCGAGAAGATCAAGGAAGAGGACGGGATCGTCACCGGTACCGTCATCGAGGTCGTCAAGGGTGGTCTCATCCTCGACATCGGCCTCCGCGGCTTCCTTCCGGCCTCGCTGGTCGAGATGCGCCGTGTCCGCGACCTCCAGCCCTACGTGGGCAAGGAGCTCGAGGCCAAGATCATCGAGCTGGACAAGAACCGCAACAACGTGGTCCTGTCCCGCCGTGCCTGGCTCGAGCAGACCCAGTCCGAGGTCCGCCAGACCTTCCTCACGACCCTCCAGAAGGGTCAGGTCCGCTCCGGCGTGGTCTCCTCGATCGTCAACTTCGGTGCCTTCGTGGACCTGGGTGGCGTCGACGGTCTGGTCCACGTGTCCGAGCTGTCCTGGAAGCACATCGACCACCCCTCCGAGGTTGTCGAGGTCGGCCAGGAGGTCACCGTCGAGGTTCTCGACGTGGACATGGACCGCGAGCGCGTCTCCCTGTCGCTGAAGGCGACCCAGGAAGACCCGTGGCAGCAGTTCGCCCGCACCCACCAGATCGGCCAGGTCGTGCCCGGCAAGGTCACGAAGCTGGTTCCGTTCGGTGCGTTCGTCCGCGTGGACGAGGGCATCGAGGGTCTGGTCCACATCTCCGAGCTGGCCGAGCGCCACGTGGAGATCCCGGAGCAGGTCGTCCAGGTCAACGACGAGATCTTCGTCAAGGTCATCGACATCGACCTCGAGCGTCGTCGCATCAGCCTCTCGCTGAAGCAGGCCAACGAGGCGTTCGGCAGCGACCCGGCCTCGGTCGAGTTCGACCCGACCCTGTACGGCATGGCCGCGTCGTACGACGACCAGGGCAACTACATCTACCCCGAGGGCTTCGACCCCGAGACCAACGACTGGCTCGAGGGCTACGAGACCCAGCGGGAGGCGTGGGAGCACCAGTACGCCGAGGCGCAGTCCCGCTTCGAGCAGCACCAGCAGCAGGTCATCAAGTCCCGTGAGGCCGACGAGGCCGCTGCGGCCGAGGGTGGCGAGGCTGCGGCTCCGGCCGCGTCCGCCGGCGGTGGCGGCGGTGGCGGTTCGTACTCCTCCGAGGGTGCGGACACCTCCGGTGCCCTGGCCTCGGACGAGGCGCTGGCCGCACTGCGCGAGAAGCTGGCCGGTGGCCAGAGCTGATCGCTGCCGCTGAGGCTTAGCCGATAGTCGGCTGAGGGGCCGTACCTTTCGGGGTACGGCCCCTCAGGCGTTCCCCGGGCCGCCGGGCGCGGGCTTCTGACCCCCTTACGGCGTCACCTGGACGTTGGTCAGGCCGTTGCCGCCGGTCACCGTGTTGGTGCTGTAGACCGTCGTCCGGCAGGTGGCGCTGTCGCCGGTGACGTCGATGGCCAGACGCGTCGCGCCGGTCGCACCGGTCAGCGTCGACCGGTTGCCCCTGAAGACCGTGCCGCAGCCCCAGCCGGACTGCTGGGTGTGGGTCTGGTAGCCGTCGTTGGTGGTGGCGCTGCCCGTGTTGTCCTGGACGAGGACGTCGTTGCCCTTCACGTCGACCCAGGAGTCGTCGTAGTTCGCGCCTGTCAGGCCGCTGCCGTCGAAGGTGTTGCCGATGATCCGGGCACCCGTCGTGCCTTCCTTGATGTCGACGTTCTCGCCGCCCACGTCCGGGCCGATCGTGTTGCCCAGGATCTGGATGCGGTCGCTCCGGTCGGCGAGCGTGTTGGCGGTGCCCACGTACACGCCCTCGCCCATGCCCCGGCCGTCGTTCCCGGTGTCGTAGATCCTCGAGTTCCTGAGCACGCCGTCCGTGCTGGAGTCGCGGAAGTGCACGCCCTCCATGTCCAGGCCGTGCACCGTGACGCCGTCCACGACGACGCCCCCGGCCGCGTCGATCATGATGCCCTTCTGGCCGCCGGTCACGGTCAGGCCGCTGACCGTCCAGTACGAGGCGCCGTTGAGGTACAGGCCGTAGCCGCCGCCGGCTGTCAGTACGGCCCGCGGCGAGCCGGTGAGGGTGATGCGCGCGGAAGCCGTGGCCGGCGTCAAGGCCTTGAAGTTGCCGGTGTAGGTGCCGTCCGCCAGATGGATCGTGTCGCCGGGCCGGGCGGCGCCGAGGGCGGTCTTCAGCTGGGCCGCGGTCGCGACCTCGACGGTGGCGGCCGAGGCCGGGCCGGTGGCGGCGAGAAGCAGTCCGCCGGCGGAGAGGGTGGGGACGAGCAGGGAGATGAGCGACGTGCGTGCGCGCATGAGTGCTCCTGTCGTACGTTCTCCTACATGAACGACGGACTCCAGCATGAATTCTGGTCGTCGTGAAGGTACGGACCAGGTGACGGGCCGTCAAGAGGTCGCGCGCGAGATCGCTGATCAGCGGCGTGTCATGGGAATTCCCCCGCTCCAGGGCGCGTTGTCGCAGGAGAACACGAGGAGGGGCGGTCACAGTGCTTGATCCGCAGGGTTTGTACGCATGGGAGCCGAAGGGCCTGGCCGTGGTCGACATGGCGCTCGCCCAGGAGTCGGCCGGCCTGGTCATGCTCTACCACTTCGACGGATACATCGACGCGGGTGAGACCGGCGACCAGATCGTGGACCGGCTGCTCGACTCGCTGCCCCACCAGGTCGTGGCGCGCTTCGACCACGACCGGCTCGTGGACTACCGCGCCCGCCGGCCGCTGCTGACCTTCAAGCGGGACCGCTGGACGGACTACGAGGTCCCGGCCATCGAAGTCCACCTCGTCCAGGACACCACCGGTGCCCCGTTCCTGCTGCTGTCGGGCCCGGAGCCGGACGTGGAGTGGGAGCGGTTCGCGGCGGCGGTCCGGCAGCTGGTGGAGCGGCTCGGCGTCCGCCTGTCCGTGAACTTCCACGGCATCCCCATGGGCGTCCCGCACACCCGCCCCGTCGGCCTGACCCCGCACGGCAACCGCAACGACCTCGTCCCCGGCCACCGCAGCCCCTTCGAGGAGGCCCAGGTGCCCGGCAGCGCCGAGTCGCTGGTCGAGTACCGCCTCATGGAGGCCGGGCACGACGTCCTGGGTGTCGCCGCGCACGTCCCGCACTACATCGCCCGTTCCCCGTACCCGGACGCGGCCCTGACCGTCCTGGAAGCCATCACGGCCGCCACCGGCCTGGTCCTGCCCGGCGTCGCGCACGCGCTGCGCACGGACGCGCACCGCACACAGACCGAGATCGACCGGCAGATCCAGGAGGGCGACGAGGAGCTGACCGCGCTCGTGCAGGGCCTGGAGCACCAGTACGACGCCGCGGCGGGCGCCGAGACCCGGGGCAACATGCTCGCCGAGGCCGTGGACATTCCGTCGGCCGACGAGATCGGTCAACAGTTCGAGCGCTTCCTGGCGGAGCGCGAAGGCGAGAGCTGACCCCCGGCTTCTCCGGACCGGCCGCCGCCGGTTCCGCCGGCCACGGCAGGGCCTAAGCTACCGCTCATGCTGACAGTGGGCCTGACCGGCGGGATCGGCGCCGGCAAGAGCGAGGTGTCGCGGTTGCTCGTGGGGCACGGGGCCGTGCTGATCGACGCGGACCGCATCGCACGCGAGGTCGTGGCGCCCGGCACCCCCGGCCTCGCCGCCGTGGCCGACGCCTTCGGCACCGACGTCCTCGCCCCCGACGGCAGCCTCGACCGGTCCCGGCTCGGCTCGATCGTCTTCGCCGACCCCGAGAAGCTCGCCGTCCTCAACTCGATCGTGCACCCCCTGGTGGGCGCCCGGTCCCGCGAGCTGGAGAGCGCCGCGGCCGAGGACGCCGTCGTCCTCCACGACGTGCCGCTGCTCACCGAGAACGGCCTCGCGCCGCTCTACGACGTGGTGATCGTCGTCGACGCCGCCCCCCAGACCCAGCTCGACCGGCTGGTCCGGCTGCGCGGGATGACCGAGGAGGACGCACGCGCGCGTATGGCCGCGCAGGCGACCCGCGAGCAACGCCGGGAGATCGCCGACATCCTGATCGACAACGACGTACCCCTGGACGCGCTGAGGAAGCGCGTCGCCGAGGTCTGGGACGAGCTCGTACGGCGGGCGCGTCGGGGCGGGGACCGGGCGCCGGGCGAGGGTGGTGCGGCCGCGGAATAGCGGTCCGGCACGGGGCGTTGCAGCGGTGGAGTGAGGGAAGGACTCAGTCGTGCCCGAGACCAGCGGTTCCATCGGACCTACGCCGGAAACCCACGTGATCGACTTCCGTGCCGCCGAGCAGCTGCTCAACGCGCGGGACCCCCTGGGCGCGGTGAAGCTGCTCGACGGAGTCATCGCCGCCCACCCCGAGAACACCGCCGCCCGGCTGCTGCGCGCGCGAGCCTTCTTCGCCGCGGCGCAACTGCGACCGGCCGAGCTGGAGTTCACCATCGTGCTGGAACGCGAGCCGGACAACGCCTTCGCGCACTTCGCGCTGGCCCGCACCTACCAGCGCCAGAACCGTCCCGAGCAGGCCAAGCGCCACTTCCGGCTGGCCGCCGCGCTCGACCCGAACCCGGACTATCTGAAGGCCGCGCGCTTCGAGGCCTGACGGCGGACCGCCCCGGCGGCTGCTCGGCCGGCCGGTGCGCGCCTGCCGTCGATCACGGGTGCCGGTGCCTGGGCGGCCCGGGGCGGGGCGGCCGGGGGTAGGGGGGCCGTGGGTGGGGCGGTCCGGCTTCCGGCGGCTGGTACGGCGGGATGTCACGGCCCGGCTGGTAGTGCGGGCCCTGGCGCAGATGCCTGAGGATCATGGCCATGTCGACGGCGACCACCAGGGACAGCACCCCGCAGGCCACCGCCCAGCCGGGGCGCCCGGCCAGCGCGAACACCGCCGTGCCGAGGACCGCCCACAGCAGCCCCCACACGCTCAGCCAGAACCGCGCCCGCAGGGGGCTGCGCGCGGTTCTCGGTTCACTGCCGGTACGCATAGGGCCACCACTCCACTCCTCTTCGCACCGTACTCTTCGATGATGACGCACATCAACGCCCGACGGAGCACGGGGAGCGGCGTCCGGTGCGGTGGGGTGGGCCGGGCGCTGGACAGGCTCTCGACGGGTGACGGGTGACGGGTGACGGGTGACGGGTGACGGGTGACGGGTGACGGGTGACGGGTGACGGGTGACGGGTGACGGGTCGCGGGAGCCGGCCGGGCGGCACCGGGACAGGGAGGGCGACTCGGCGTGCGGCAACGCGCGCGGGGCGACCCCCGGCGGCGCCGGGAGAGCGGAAGCCGGCCACCGCGGATCGTGCTCGGTGAGACGCGCGCGGCGGCGCCGTCCGCCGGAACCGAAAGGGGGAACCGCGCGTGCTGCCGGACGCCGACGACCTGCCCGAACTCCTCCTCGACCTCGCCGTACCGCACGAGGACATCAACGAACTCGTCGCACGCCGGCGCCGGGTGACCGCTGACCCGGGCACGCTCAGGCTCCTGACGGACTGCGTCGAGGAACTGCTCCGGGAACCGTGGGACACGGGCCGCACGCCCGACCTCGCCGAGCCGTTCGCCGCGGCCCCGGCCGAACTGGCCGACGTCTTCGCCGTGTACGTCTTCCTCGCCGCCCTCCCGCGCACGCGGGCGTATCACCGGGCGCGCGGCATCCCGGCCGAGATTTCCCGGCGCACCCTGGCCGACCTGGGCCGGCACATGGCCGCGTACCGCGGACGGCACGGCAGGACGGGCGTGCAGTCGCGGCGCTGGCTGGTCCGCCATTTCCGCGGGGAGCTGTACCAGTTGGGCCGGTTGCAGTTCGAGCGGGCGCGGCTCGGGGACCGCGACGCCCGGGTGACGGCGGCGGCGGGACTGGACGCGGCACCCGGCACACCCTGCCTGAACCTGCACATCCCCGACTTCCACGGCCCGCTGACCCCGTCCGCCTGCGACCGCTCCCTGGCGCTCGCCCGCGCGTTCTTCCCCCTGCACTTCCCCGGGGAACGGCCGGGCGCCGTACTGTGCCACTCCTGGCTCCTCGACCCGCAGTTACGGCGTCACCTGCCCGCCGGATCCGGCATCGTCCGCTTCCAGGAACGGTTCCGCATCGCCTGCGACGAGACGGCACCGGCCGACGCGGAGCCGGTCCGGTTCGTGTTCGGGGACCCGGACCTGCCGGTGGCCGGGCTGCCTCGCCGCACGTCGGTGGAGCGGGCGGTCGGTGACCATCTGCGGGCGGGCGGCCACTGGTACATCGGGCACGGATGGTTCCCGTTCCGCGCTGAATGACTCGAACGGGTGGATCGGGGGAGGAGGGGAACGGGCGTGCGCAGGCGGGCCGTTGTACGGGCATGAGGGTCGACATGCGTGAGGGACACGAGGGTACGGGACCGACGCCCCGCCCCCGGAGGGCGGCTGTGCGCTCATCCAGGGCGAGGGCGAGGACCACCCCTGCGATGTGGCGCGGGAACCGTGCGCATTGTCTCGGCGGAACCGGTCGGACAGGGCGAACCTGGTGCACTGTGCGTATGTGTTCCCGGACGCGGTGTGGACCCAGACGTTCCTGTCCCGGCCCCTGCCCAAGGAGCGGTTCGAGTCGGCGCCGGCGGAGGCGGGACTGGAGGTGGACGCGTATCTCACCCCGGACGGTATATGGGTGGGGCACTGCCCAGGGCGTGACGGCGGCCGGGGCCGCGGCGATGAGTTTCCGGTATCCGGCCGGTCTACGTCGGTGAAAGCAACCGGTACCGCTTCGCCGCCTCACCAGGAGACATCCATGTCGCACACCACCGCCCCCGTCGGCACCACGACACCCACCAGCGGCCCCGGCTCGCCCGTCACCGGCCGGGCACGCGGGCTCCGGATCGCCCTGCGGACCGTCCAGGTGCTGCTCGCCCTGTTCTACGGCATCGCGAGCGCCCTGCCCAAGCTCATCGCGCACCCGTCGGCCGTCGAGTCCTTCGACAGAATGGGCTGGGGCAGCGGGGCCATGTACACGATCGGCGCGCTCGAACTCGCGGGAGCCGTCGCGCTGTTGATACCGCTGCTCCAGTCCGTGGCCGCCCTCGCCCTCGGCGCGCTCATGGTCGGCGCGTTCATCGTCCAGCTCACCGCGTTCGACGGCGAGAACGCGGCGACCCCGCTGATCCTGGTCGTGCCGCTCCTCCTGATCGCCTGGGCCCGTCGGCAGCACAACAGGGACCTGCTGAGCCTGCTGCGCCGAAGCTGACAGCCCTGAGGTCGTCCACCGACGCCGACGCCTACGGGCAGGCTGGGGGCCGGCCGATGCCATCGGGCCCGGACGTGAGCCACTGGGGCAGCGGTGGTGGCGGGTTCCCGGATGACGGCGCCGCGCGCGGTCGCGAGACCGACTGCTTCGGTGGCTCGGGTGGCCCCCGACTGCCCGGCCGCGCCCGCAGGGGCTGATCTGCGCGTTCGGGCGCCGGATGCCGCGTTCGCCCGAGCACCTCGGGGCACTCGGGACGGTATGGACGACAGCAGTGCCCTCGCCCGTCTCGACCGGCGCGTCGCCGACTGCCGGGCCTGCCCCCGGCTGGTCGACTGGCGTGAGGAGGTGGCCCGTACCAAGCGGGCCGCGTTCGCCGACGAGACGTACTGGGGGCGGCCGGTCCCCGGCTTCGGCCCCGCCGACGCCCGGCTGGTGATCATCGGTCTGGCCCCGGCCGCGCACGGCGGCAACCGCACCGGCCGCATGTTCACCGGCGACCGCTCCGGTGACGTGCTCTACCAGGCGATGTACGACGTGGGGCTCGCCTCCCAGCCCACCTCCGTCCGTGCCGACGACGGCCTGGAGCTGTACGGCGTCCGTGTCACCGCGCCCGTGCACTGCGCCCCGCCCGCCAACAAGCCGACCCCGGGTGAGCGCGACACCTGCCGGTCCTGGCTGGTCCAGGAGCTGACGCTGCTCCGCCCGACGCTGCGGGCCGCGGTCGTCCTCGGTGCCTTCGGCTGGCAGGCCGCGCTGCCGGCGTTCGCGCAAGCGGGCTGGACCGTGCCCCGCCCCCGGCCGGCCTTCGCCCACGGCACCCGGGTCGCGCTCGACGGCCTCGACCTGTTCGGCTGCTTCCACGTCAGCCAGCGCAACACCTTCACCGGCCGTCTCACCACCGAGATGCTGCGCGAGGTGCTGCGCACGGCGGCGGGAACGGCCGGGCTGCTGTGACGGCCGCCGGCGGACCGCTGTCAGGTCCGGTCAGGTGCTTCCGGCACCACAGCCGTGGCCGTGATCTCCACCAGCTGTCCGGTGTATCCGAGGCAGGCGACGCCGAGCAGCGTGGACGAGTGCGGCCCCCGGCTCAGACCGGACGCCTCGACCACCTCCCACACGGCGGACAGTGTCGCGGTCTCGCTGCTGACCACGTACACCTCCGTGTCGAGCACATGCTCCAGGTCGCTGCCGACGGCGTGCAGTTGCTCCCGCAGGTTGGCGATGACCTGCTCGGCCTGGCGTACGGGGTCCCCCGGGCCCACCAGTTCGCCGTCGGCGGTGAGCGGCACCGCCCCGGCGAGGAACGCGAGCCTGGTGCCGGCCTCCACGACGGAGGTGTGGGAGTAGGTGGGCGGCGGGAACAGAGTGGGGACGGTGACACGCTGGATCATGGAAGCGACTCCTGGGGCGGTTCACGGGCAACTGCCCGATGATCGTCCCCTTCCGCCCGTGACCGCATCCGAATTACGCGTCCCGGGGCGGGCGCCGGGCCGCCGCCGGGTGCCGCGGGAGGGCGGCCCGCGATTGCGTTCATAAAGTAATCGGCCGGCCCGGCACCTTTCACACGGGCGAAACGTGAGCACACCGTTCGCACCGGGAAGACGCTCTACGGTGGGAACGTCCGCCGGCCGCCGTCGTCCGAAGGCCCACCCCGCCCTCGTACGAACAGGAGTCCCGTGCACCGGCCCGCCGCACCCCCCTGGCTCGCCCACGCCTTCCGTGCCCAGCGCGGTCCCGTTCCCTGGAGCGCCGTGACCCGGGGCGCGCTCGCCGCCGGGCCGTTGCTGCTCGCCGGCCTGCTCGGCGGGCGGACGGCCGTCGGGGTGCTCGCCGCCATCGCCGCGATGCTCGCCGGCATCAACGACCGGCCCGGCAGCCGGCGGGTCTCGGTGAAGCGGCTCGGGGTGCCCGCGCTGGCCGGCGCCCTCGGGCTGCTGGTGGGCACGTATGCCGGGCACGGCCTGACCGCCGTACCGCTGACCCTGGCGCTCACCCTGCTCGGACTGGTCGCCGGAGCCGTCAGCGCGGTCGGGCCCGTCGCCTCCGCCGCCGGGACCCAGCTGCTGGTCGCCGCGGCCGTCGGGGCCGGGATGCCGGCGGCCGAACCCGGCTGGCAGCGCGCCCTGGCCTTCCTCGCCGGAGCCGGCTGGCTGCTCGTGCTGCGGCTGGCCCTGCCCACCCCCGGCTCGCTCCCCGGGGACTTCCGGTTCGACGGGGAGCGGGCGGCGGTCGCCGAGGTGTACGACGCGGTCGCCGCGCTCCTCGACGCCGTGGGCGGGGAGCACGCCACCGCCCGGCGGGCCGCGCTCACCGCCGCCCTCGACCACGCCCAGGACGCCCTCGCCGGCCCCCGCCTGCGCCGCTACGCCGGCTCCGCCGCCGAGCGCCGGCTGCACGCCCGGTTCGTGGCGGCGCTGCCGCTCGCCGAGGCCGCCACCGCCCTGTACTGGGCGGGGGAGCCGGTGCCGGCGCGGACGGCACAGGGCCCGCGGCGGCTCGCCGCCGCGATCCGTACCGGTACCGGGCCCGGCCCGCTGCCCGCGCCGCACCGGTCGGCGCCCGCCCTGCGCGCCCTGGACGACGCCCTGCTGCGTGCCGCCGAGGTCTTCGACCGGGGCGAGGGCGCCCACCACGGGCCGTCCGGCCGGCGCCGCGGTGTCCGGTGGGCGCTGCGTGCCGCGCTGGGGGCCGGCGGCCGCGAGTACGGACTGCGCGTCGCCCTCAGTTTCGGCGCCAGCGCCGCCATCGCCCAGGCCCTGCACCACGCCCGCTGGTACGGGCAGCACGAGCACTGGTACTGGCTGCCCGCCACCGCCGTCTTCCTCGTCAAACCCGATCTCGGCCCGCTCGCCTCCCGGGTGCTGTGCCGGGCCGCCGGCACCGTGCTGGGCGCTGTGGTGTTCGCCGGTTGCGCGGCGTTCCTGCCCCGTCCGGCCGGACTGGTCGCGCTGGTCGCGGTGTGCGGCGCCCTCGTACCGGTCGCCACCCGGCACTTCGCGGCGCTCACCGCCGTCGTCACCGTCCTCGTCCTCGCCCTGGTCATGGCCGGCGGGGAACCGCAGGCCTCCGTCGGCCGGATCGGCGAGACCCTGCTGGCCTGCGTCCTCGTGCTGCTCGTCGGGCACCTGCCGATGCCGGGGCAGCGCGGCGGCGGGGTGAGGTCCCGGCTGGCCGCGGCCGAGAACGCCGCGCACGCCTATCTCCTGCACGTCCTCGGCGAGTCCGGTGACCGCGCCGAGCGGTGGGCGCTGCGCCGGGAGGCCTACCGCACCCTCGCCGAGGCCCGCACCGCCATCGCGCTGGCCGCCGCCGAACTGCCCGCGCTCGCCCGGCACACCGAGGGCACGGACGCCGTCGCCGAGGTGTTGGAACGGCTGGTGGACACGACGACGGCCTGCGCCGTGCAGCTGGACGACACCGGTCGGCTCGGCCCCCGGCACACGCGGCGACTGCGGGAGGCACTGGAAGAGCTGGAGACGTACCAGGGGCGGGCGCCGCTGCCCCTGGCGGCGTGACCGGTCCGCGGGGTTCCGGGCGGTGCGGGTCGCGCCGGTGCCCGGACGAGACTGGCCGAAAAACGCTCCGCACCGGGCGATGAGTTCCGCTCCCGCCGACGGTCACCACCCCGAACCGACCGTCGGACAGGAGGGCCCATGTCGCTTCCGGAGATCGTCTCGCGTGAGCGGTGGCGCGCGGCGCGCGAGGAGTTGCTGCGCAAGGAGGAGGCGGTCAGACGGGCCCGTGAGGTTCTCGGCGCCGAGCGGCGGCGGCTGCCCATGACCGAGGTCGACGCGGAGTACGTCTTCGAGGGCGGCGACGGCAAGGCCACTCTCCTCGACCTCTTCGAGGGGCGGACCCAGCTCGTCGTCCACCACTTCGCGTTCGCGCCGGAGTGGACGAGCGGCTGCCCGTGCTGCGCGGCCTTCCTGGACCAGGTCGGCCACCTCGCCCACCTGCGCGCCCGGAACACCTCCTTCGCGGCCGTCTCCCGGGCGCCGTTCACCCGGATCCTGCCGTTCAAGGCCCGGATGGGCTGGGCGGTGCCGTGGTACTCCTCGGGGGACTGCGGCCACGACCCCGGCCGCGACTTCAACCGTGACTTCGAGGCCACCGTCGAGTCGGACGGAGAGCTGGTCGAGCGCCCCGGGCTCAGCTGCTTCCTCCGCGAGCACGACCGGGTCTTCCACACGTACTCGGTGTACGACGACGGACTGGACGGCCTGGGCACCGCCACCGGCCTGCTCGATCTGACGGCGCTCGGCCGCAGCCCCGCCGGCAGCGACCGCCTCCGCCTCCACGACGAGTACGACTGATGACCACGAGCACGGCTGGTGAGGACGAGTAACTGATGACGACGAGCCCGACCGATGACATGGACGGTCCCGCCACGTCCCCGGAACCGGGCATTCACGGTCCTGTTCGTGTCACAAAGTGAACGGATCCTCACGGTCCGCGCCGACCAGGTGTCGAGAAGGTATCAGTCGCGTCACTGAGCGAGGCGTTTCCCCTCTCCAGAGCGTTAACTCCTACACGAACGACGCTTTCTGGAGGTGCGAGATGGTGAACGGGCGAACGGTGCTCGAGCGCTTTACCGCCGGTGGTCCGCGGGGATCCTGGCCCGCGGAGGAGTTCGCGCACGCACGACGTCTGGAGGGGCTGGCCGCGGAGGTCGTCATGGACCTCGCCACGGACACGTTCCTGGTCATCGTGCGGGGGAGCGAGGCCAGCGAGTGAGCCGGTGAGCCGGCGACGGATCGCCCGCCGGCCCCGGCCGGAGCGGCTCGGACCGGAGCGGTTCGGGCCGGCGCGGCTCAGGGCGGCGCGGCTCAGGGCGGCGCGGTTCGGGTGGGAACGGTTCAGGCCGGCTTCGGCGCCGGCACCTTCCGCGGTGCCGCTGCCTTCGCCGTGAACTGCTCCGCCTGGAGCCTGTACAGCTCGGCGTACACACCGCCCCTGGCCAGCAACTGCTCCGGAGTGCCGGACTCCACCAGACGGCCGTGCTCCAGCACGTGCACCAGGTCGGCGTGCCGGACCGACGCCAGCCGATGAGTGATCAGGACCACCGTCTGCCCGCCCCCAGCCAGCGCCCGGATCTTCTCGAACACCTCCAGCTCGGCCCGCGCGTCCAGCGCCGCCGTCGGCTCGTCCACGATCAGGATGCTCCCGCGCCGGTACGCGGCCCGGGCGATGCCGAGCCGCTGCCACTGGCCGCCGGACAGCTCGTGACCGCCGCTGAAGTTCCGGGCCAGCAGGGTGTCCAGGCCGCGCGGCAGATCCGCGACCACGTCCGCGGCCCCCGCCTCGGCGACCGACATGGCCAGCCGTTCCTCCGTCATGGGCGCGCCGGAGCGGCCGACGGCCACGTTGACCCGGGCGGTGAACGGCCAGCGCTTGAAGTCCTGTGCCACCATCGCGACGCGCTCGGCGAGCAACCGCCGGTCGGCGCGCGCGGCATCGACGCCGTCCCACAGGATCCGGCCCCGGTCCGGCGTGTACAGGCCCGCGAGCAGCTTGACCAGCGTGGTCTTGCCCGAGCCGTTCTCGCCGACGAGCGCGATGATCCGCCCCAGGGGCAGGGTGAGGGTGACGTCGTCCAGAGCGGGACGCGAGGTGCTCCGCTCACCGGTGTCCTCCGGGTGCGCGCCCGGCGTCCGTGGCTGCGGCTGCGGCTGCGGGTCGCGCGGGTAGCCGAAGGTGACGTTCTCGAAGCGGATCTCCTCCGGGTGCTCCGGCAGCGGCTCCCCGCCCACGGGAATGGCCCGCGCGGCCGCCTCGACGTACAGCCGCTGGAGATCGCCCACGAACAGCGCCTCCTCGTGCAGCTCGTTGACCGCCAGGACCAGCGTGTCCAGGCTCGCCGCGCCCGTACGGACCGCGATCACCGCTGTACCCGCCACCGACAGGACCATCGCGCCGGCCAGCAGCAACGCGCCCAGCGTCGCGTACGTCGCGAGGGTCGCCAGACCCGTCCAGCTCGCGGCGATCAGACCGGTGCGGGCGGCCAGCCGGGACAGCCGCGCCTGTTCCGCCTCGGCGGTCTCCGACATGCACCGGAAGTGGCGCAGCAGGAACGGTCCCATCCCGTGCACCCGGATCTCGGGGGCGGCGGCCGGCTCGGTGAGCAGGTTGCCGATCAGCTGGCCGGCCCGCGCGTGCTGCACCCAGGTGTGGAAGGACTCGTAGCGGCGCCGGGCGTTGGTCAGCGCGCTCCAGGCGCTGGGCAGGGTCATGGTGACCAGCAGCGGCAGCAGCCCCGGATGCAGCACGGTGAGCACGCCCGCCGCGGCGAACAGTGAGATGATCGAGTTGATCACCCGGGTGCCGTGGCCGATCATGTGCCGGGTGGACCGGGCGCCGTACTGCGCCCTGTCCAGCAGCTTGTGGAAGGCGTGGTCCTCGATCGCGGCCAGCTCCACGTTCGCCGCCCGCTCCAGATACAGCTCGGTCGCCACCCGCTCCACCTTGGGCTCCAGCCGCCCGGTGGCGTAGATCGACGCCGCCCGCAGGAGTGCGGCCAGCAGCAGCACGCCGGCCAGTACGACCAGGGCGGGGGCCGCCGAGTGCAGCCGCTGCCCGATGTCCGGCCCGGTGAGCAGCTTGCCGAGCGCGTTGTTCACCGCCAGCAGGCTCACCGCCTGGGTCACGCCCCGGCCCAGCTCCGCGGCCAGGACCACCCGGGCGGCCCGCGCGTCGGCCTGCCGGGCCAGCCGCAGACTCGACGCCAGCATGCCCGGGAGCCGGGTCATCATCGCCCGGAAGCCCAGCTCCAGGAAGGCGTCCGCGTGTTCGTTCCAGCCCATGTCGTACCGGAGCGGCCCGCCGAACAGCAGCCGCTCCGACTCCGACACCGCGGGCTGGACCGCCTCCCGTCTCTTCCCCACCACGACCTCCCGCTCCCACCGGAACGGCCACTATCGCGGCCGGCGCACCGACTGGGCAGGGCGCGGACCGACGTACGGGGGGGCGCGGCGGGGGCACGGGAATACGGTGCGTGGGACGACGCTGGTGGCGCACACCGGCGCCGCGGTTACGCCGGTACGACCCGCGACCAGTCCGGGGCCGTACCCGTCACCCGGCACAGCGCCAGATAGAGCGGGATCGGCGGGGTGTACGGAACCGTACCCTCCGGCCGGTGGATGAGCCTGGCGGTGCCGTTGATCAGGGCGCCGGTGGCGTAGTGCGCCGGGTACGGCCACGGCAGGGCGTAGTCGGAGTCCGACGGGACGATCCACCACCAGTGGGAACCGTCGGTGTACACGCACCCCAGCCGCGGCAGCAGGGGCACGACGAGCGGACCGAGACGGTCGGGGACGGCTACCGCGTCACAGCCGAGCGGGACCGTCATGCCGTCCGGCAGCTGTAGCCGGCGTACCGGATCCACGGCCGGCCGGTGACGCTGCATGCGCACCAGGGAGTCCAGACCGACGGTGACCTCGTGGCCCGCACCGGTGCCGGCGGACCGGCCGGAGCCGCCGAGCGCACCGAGGCCGGTCACGCTCGCTCCCCGCGGCGGTACTGGCCGGGGGTGTGGTGCAGGGGCTGGCCGGGTGCCGCGTACCGGTGCTGATCCGGATGCTTGCCCGGCCGGTGCTGCTGGTCCGCGCTCACGTGCTGATGCCCGTCCGCCGCCGGGTGCCGGTGCTGGTCGGCCGCGCGGTGCAACGGCTGACCTGCGGCGGGATGCCGATGCTGCTCCGGCATCCCCGGACGGTGCGGCTGCGACGCTCCGAGAGCTAGCTGCTCCGGTATCCCCGGACGGTGCGGCTGCGACGCTCCGAGAGCTAGCTGCTCCGGTATCCCCGGACGGTGCTGTTCCGGCACTCCCGGAGCGAACTGCTCCACCATCCCGCGCCCGTGCGGCTGCCCCTCCGGCTGCTGCTCCGACACTCCCGGACCGGGCTGCTCCGGCACCCCTTGCCGGTGCGGCTGCGACTGCCCCTCCCGGTGCTGTTCCGGCTCTCCCTGCCGGTGCCGCTCCGGCCCGTGCCCGTCGGCCTCGGCCTGCTGGTCGTCGCCGGAGTCGTCCGGGCGGCCCGGCTTGGGGCGGGCGCCCCAGCCGAGGTCGCCGCGCGGCTCGGCGGTGTCGTGGGCCGTGTCGGTCCGGTGGGTCAGCTCGGCCCAGACCAGCAGTCCGGGGCCGTGCCCCTGGGCCCCCCAGGCCCGGCACAGCGCGTCGACGAGAAGCAACCCCCTCCCGTGCTCCTCGTCGGGCCGCTGCGCGGACGGGTGGGGTTCACCAGGGGCACAGCCCTCGTCGTGCACGGCTATGCGCACCATGTCGCCGTGCTCGTGCAACTCACACACGACCCGGCTGCTGGCGGTGTGCACAACCGCGTTCGTGACCAGCTCCGACATGACCAGGGCCGCGTCGTCGCAGGTGTCCGCGCACACCGACCACCCCGACAACCGGGCGTGCGTCAGGCGTCTCGCCCGGGCGACGGAACCCGGATGGGCGGCCAGCTCGAAGCGGAACCTGCGCTCGGCGGCGCCCCCCTGAAGGGGTGCCCCCGTCGCGGCACCGAGACCGGAGCGGTCTGCGGCGGCGTCTGTTCCTAAAGGCGCGGACGGAATCACGCCTGTCACTATCGCCCTGCCGCGGACACTTGGCAAGTGTCACTCTGAAAATTGCAGAGTGCTGTATGACTCGGTCAGAGGTCGTGGCACACTGCTCGCAACAGCACCAAGAGCGGCGCCAATTGAGGTCGTCGGAGAACCGGTCCGGTCTTCGAATGTACTTTCGAATGGCGCCGTAGGGCTGTCAGGAAACTTTCGGTGGAGCTTTCGGGAGCTCCGGAAGCCCGTAGCCCTGGAGTTCCGGAGCCTTCGGTGGAGGTGGCAGCGTGAGCGAACCGCGGTCCGCGCCGACCGTGGGCCAGGTGGTCCTCGGCCGGCGCCTCCTGGACCTGCGGGAACGCGCCGGTATGAAACGCGAGGAGGCCGCCCGCGTCCTCCGCGTCGCCCCCGCCACCGTCCGCCGCATGGAGACGGCCGAGGTCAGCCTGAAGATCCCCTACCTGCAACTGCTGCTGAAGGCCTACGGCGTCCCCGACGACGAGGCCGACGCCTTCGTACAGCTGGCCGAGGAGGCCAACAGACCCGGCTGGTGGCAGCGGTTCCACGACATCCTGCCGGGCTGGTTCTCGATGTACGTCAGCCTGGAGGGTGCGGCCGCCCTCATCCGCTCCTACGATCCGCACTTCGTCCCCGGCCTGCTCCAGACGGAGGACTACGCGCGCGCGGTGCTGGAATCCGGTGCCGTGGGCCAGACGAGCCCGGACGACATGGAGCGGCACGTCGCGCTGCGCATGCGACGCCAGGAACTGCTCACCCGTGCCGACGCCCCCCGTTTCTGGGCGGTGATGGACGAGACGGTCCTGCGCCGCCCGGTCGGCGGCCCGGAGGTGATGCGCGCGCAGATCGACAAGTTGCTCGAGGCCACGAAGCTGCCCCATGTGACGCTCCAGGTCGCCCCGTTCGCCAACGGGCCGCATCCGGGCACGTACGGGCCCTTCGTGCTGTTCCGGTTCGCCATGCCGGAACTGCCCGACATGGTCTACAGCGAGTACCTGACCGGCGCCGTCTACCTGGACGCCCGCACCGAGGTGGCGACCCACCTGGAGGTCATGGACCGCATGGCGGCGCAGGCCGCCACGGCACGACGCACGAAGGAGATCCTCCGGGATCTCCGCAAGGAGCTGTGAATGGACCGCATCAAGCCGCGCGGACGCGTCTACAACGGGATGCCCGCGCGGGAGCTGGGCAGCGAGGGGTGGCACAAGCCGTGGAGCGGCGGTAACGGCGGCAACTGCCTGGAGGCGATGAAGCTGGCCGACGGCCGGGTCGCGGTACGCCAGTCCACCGACCCGGACGGGCCCGCGCTGATCTACACGACGGACGAGATAACCGCGTTCATCGAGGGTGCCAAGGCGGGGGCGGCCGACTTCCTGCTGTCCTGATCCCGTCGCACGGCCTCCTCCGGTGAGGCGCCCACGTTGCCACCGCCCCTCTACCGCGCAAGACGACCGACCAGGCAACCCCGCACCTCCGACGCCGACGGCGCCGCCGACGGGACTCGGTGGCGGCTCGGGGGCACCCGGTGTCCCCGCCCCGGACGTCATCCCCGCGGCAGCACCCCGCACAGCGCCTCCAGCGCCGCACCGTAGGCGTGTTCGGCGGGAGCCGCGTACCCCACCACCAGCCCCTCGCCCATGGTCATATCCCTCTGCGCGTCCGGGTGCCGGAAACCGGCGAGGCCGTCGAGGGCGATGCCCTGCCGAGCGGCGGCGATCACCGTGGGTCCCTCCGTACCGGGCGGCAGCCGCAGCACCGCGTGCAGCCCGGCCGCGATACCGGTCACCTCGATGTGCGGCGCGTGCGCGGCTAGCGCGGCGACGAGCCGGTCCCGCCGGCGCCGGTACCTCTGCCGCATCCGCCGCACATGACGGTCGTACGACCCACCGGCGACGAAGTCCGCGAGGGCGAGCTGGTCCGGCGCGCTCGCCCACCCCTCCCGCTCGCCCTTCGCCGCCAGCACCGGCTCCACACAGCGCCGGGGCAGAACCATCCAGCCCAGCCGCAGCGCAGGTGACAGGCTCTTGCTGACCGAGCCGATGTAGATCACCCGTTCCGGATCGAGGCCCTGGAGCGCACCGACGGGCCTGCGGTCGTAGCGGAACTCGCCGTCGTAGTCGTCCTCCAGCACCACCGCGTCCCGCGCGCGTGCCCAGTCGATCACCGCTGCCCGGCGTTCGGGGTGCAGCGGGCCGCCGGTCGGGAACTGGTGCGCGGGCGTGAGCAGCACGGCCCGCTCCCGTCCGAGCGTCTCGACCCGTGCCCCGTCCGCGTCCAGCGGCAGCGGTACGGTGCGCACGCCGGCCGCCGCGAGCAGACCCCGGTGGAAGTCCAGCCCGTATGCCTCCACGCCGAGCGGCCCGCGCAGCACGCCACCGGCACCCGGCCTGCCGGGCCGGCTGCCGGGCCTGGAAAGGCCGCCAGGTCCGTCCGGGCCGTCCGGGGTGCCCGGCCTGTTCCCGGCGAACAGCAGCCGAAGGGCATGCCCGAAGCCCGAGCAGATCACGATCCGGTCCGGTTCGGTGCGCACCCCCCGCGCGCGAGCCAGGTATTCCGTCAGCGCCTCCCGCAGCTCCCGGCGCCCGGCGGGGTCACCCGGCCCGAACGCCTCGCTCGGCGCCCCCAGCAGCGCCCGGCGGTAGGAGGCCGCCCAGGCCGCACGCGGGAAGGCCGACGCATCCGGCGCGCCCTGCCGCAGGTCGTGCCGTGGCCCACGCGCGTGTGAAGGTGTCTCCTCGGTCGCGTGGGCCACGGCGTGTCGCTGCGGCTCGGCGCTCTCGTGCCGGCCGGAACGCGCCGAGGCCACACCCCTGGCGACCCTGGTCCCGGAACCCTGCCGGGCGGTCAGCCAGCCCTCGGCCACCAGTTCCGCGTACGCGTCGGCCACCGTGTTACGGGCCACGCCCAGGTCCGCGGCGAGCGAGCGGTACGGCGGCAGCCGCGTCCCCGGAGCCAGCCGCCCGCTGCGCACGGCGTCCCGCAGCGCCCGCGTGAGCGCTGCCCGCCGGCCGCCCGGCCCCGACAGCTCCAGATGCAGGTCGACACCGATGCGCCGGGCGGAATTGACCCATGATTCCGTCATGCAAATGCACCTTACCGTCGGTCTTTAGGGCCCATAGGTTGAACACATGACGACGCACACGACCGCCACTCCCGCACCCGCACCCGCCACCGAGACCGCCGCCGCCGGGACCCCCCGCCCCCGCCTGAACCTCGCGAAGACCGCGCCCAAGGTCTTCCGCGCCCTCGTCGGCTTCGACGCCGCCGCCCGGGAAGGCCTCGACCCGTCCCTCGTCGAACTGATCCAGGTCCGCGCCTCGCACCTCAACCACTGCGCCTACTGCCTGCACATGCACACCAACGACGCCCGCAAGGCCGGCGAGAGCGAGGACCGGCTGCACATGACCGCCGTCTGGCGCGAGGCCCGTCACTTCTTCACCCCGAGGGAACAGGCCGCTCTCGCACTGACGGACGCGGTGACCCGGATCGCCGGCGGAGGCGTCCCCGACACCGTCTACGCCGAGGCCGCCGCCCACTTCGACGACCAGGAACTGGGCCACGTCCTCGCCCTAATCCTCACGATCAACACGTGGAACCGGGTGGCCCTGGCGACGGGCAAGGTGGCGGGCAGCGACGAACGCGTCGGCTAGTGCCTGTCGTTCGGCCCATGCCGCGGACGGCGGGACCGGCACGCGCGTCCACGGCGTCGTCGTCGGTCGACGACTCCGCCACGTTCCTCCACGCTCGGCCGCGCTCGCGCGGGGCACCCCCGCCTCGCAGTCACACGCACCGGACCCCGCTCAACCCCGCTGGCAGGCACCGCCGACACCCCGCGCCCCTGTCCGCACGAGACCCCGGCCGGCCCGGCCCGCCCCGTCCCGCCGGAGAGCCGGTGCCGCTCGCTCCGAGCACGCCGGCCCCCGGACCGCCGCCTCCGGGAGGGGCGCCTCCGGGGTACTCCGCACCGGCTTGCACGCCCCTCGAGAGCGCGAGCCGCATCGACCGCCGCGACGGCGCTGGACCACTCCCGCACGACGCGGCCCGTCCCGCACCGGCCGGAACCGCCGGTGCGCCACTCCGCCGCGGGTGTGCCGCTCGGCCGCCGAACGCCGCCTCAGACCACCATCGGCCGGTCGGTGGGTGCTATCGGCGCCGGAAGCCGTGAACGGCCCGTCAGATAACGGTCGACGGCCGCCGCGACCGCCCGTCCCTCCGCGATCGCCCACACGATGAGCGACTGTCCGCGCGCCGCGTCACCGGCTGCGAACACCCCGGGAACCCGGGTCGCGAAGCCGTCGTCCCGGGCGATCGTGCCGCGCGGCTCCAGTGCCAGCCCCAGCTGCTCGATGAGCCCGTCCTCCCGGTCCGGCCCGGTGAATCCGAGGGCGAGCAGCACGAGGTCGGCGGGGAGCGTCCGCTCGGTGTCCGGCACCGCGAGCCGCCGTTCGTCGACCTCCACCAGACGCAGCGACCGCACCCGCCCCCTCTCGTCCCCGGTGAAGCGGAGCGTGGACGCCGCGAACAACCGGGCGTCCGCGTCCGCCGCCGGCGCCGTACGCAGGTCCCGCGCCTCCTCGTGCGCGCCCGACAGCCGGTAGGTCTTCGGGTACGTCGGCCACGGCTCGGTGTCCTCGTCGCGCTCGGCACCCGGCTGGGCGTAGATGTCCAGCTGGGTCACGGACGCGGCCCCCTCCCGCACCGCGGTGCCCAGGCAGTCCGCCCCGGTGTCCCCGCCACCGACGATCACGACATGCCTGCCGGAGGCCGACAGCGGCGAGACCTCCAGATCCCCCTCACACACCCGGTTGGCCAGCGGCAGATACTCCATCGCCTGGTGTATCCCGTTCAACTCCCGGCCCGGTACGGAAAGTTCCCGCCACGCCGTCGCACCCGTGGCGATCACCACCGCGTCGTACCGGGTCCGCAGCTCCGCCGCCGGAACATCCCGCCCGACCACCGTCGACGTACGGAATCTCGTCCCCTCGGCCCGCATCTGCTCGATCCGCCGCTCCAGATGCAGCTTCTCCATCTTGAACGCGGGGATGCCGTACCGCATCAGTCCACCGATCCGGTCATCCTTCTCGTACACCGCCACCGTGTGCCCGGCCCGGGTCAGCTGTTGTGCCGCCGCCAGCCCCGTGGGCCCGGAGCCGATGACGGCGACCGTCTTCCCGGACAGCCGCTCGGGCGGCCGGGCCGGGGTGAAACCCTCCTCCCACGCCCGGTCCGCGATCGCGCACTCGACGTTCTTGATCGTGACGGCCGGCTGGTTGATCGCCAGCACACACCCCGCCTCGCACGGTGCCGGGCACAACCGCCCGGTGAACTCGGGGAAGTTGTTCGTGGAGTGCAGCCGGTCACTCGCGTCCCGCCAGTCCTCCCGGGACACCAGGTCGTTCCACTCGGGGATGAGGTTCCCCAGCGGACAGGCGTGGTGGCAGAACGGGACGCCGCAGTCCATGCAGCGGTCGGCCTGCTTGCTGATGATGGGCAGCAGCGCTCCCGGGACGTACACCTCGTCCCAGTCCCGCACCCGCTCCTCGACGGGCCGCCGCGGCCACTCCTGGCGCGGCGTGGTCATGAACCCCTTGGGATCGGCCATGGGCGTCTTCCTCGCGTACGGGGCACCGAAGGCACCGGATGTACGACGGGCCGTGCCTCGGCAGGCGCTGCTCTTCCGGCCACGATACGTCCGCACCGGCCACCCCGCAGAGTGGCGGACAGGGCTTTCTGCCGGGTTTTTCTCGGCACGCGACCAGCCGGTGGCAGAGCATCGGCATCACATCCCTCTTCCGACAGCCCGTCGGCCGGTGGCCGGCCCCGCGACCGGTGCCGGCCACGGCCGGAGGGCACCCTTTCCACCCTGCGGCAGAACCCTCCTGCCTCCTCAGCCGGTGTCCTCCCCGGCCTCCCGCCACGCCCGCAGCACGTTCTCCACCGACGGGGCGATCCGGCGTCGTGCCTCGTACCGCGCCACTCCGCTCATCAGCAGCTGGTCGTACGGCGTGTCACCATGCCGCACGGCCGCCACCACCGCCGATATCACCGCCCCCTCGGACAGCACGCGCCCAGCCGCGCTGCGTCCGACCCGCCCGCTGCCCCGCACCGACGCATGGGCCGCGATCGCCCGGGCCCGCTCGCCCGGGCAACCGGGGAACAGCCGGAGGATCTCGGCTGTGAACGCCGCGGCGAACCGCTGGTCCTTCACCGCCCTGCCCCGCGCGTCCCGGGCCCGCCTCCGGCGCCGCGCCTCCGCGTCCGCCAGACAACGGGCCTCGGCCCGGTCCAGCGCCGCCGGCTCCACGAGCAGGCCCTGGCGTTCGTAGCGGCTCCTGCGGCGGTTGTACCGCACCACGACCGCCGACAGCGAACTCTCCTCCCGCGCGCGGCGGGTGAGCGCCGTGTCACCGCGCGGCAGGAACACCAGGTGCCCCAGGTCGGCGCAGTCCAGGCACCGCGGTGCTGCTTCCTCCAGCACCAGCAGCGACAGCGGACCGCGCCGGCAGCCGGCGCACCGCTTCCGTTTCAGCGGCTGGACGACGACCAGCCTGCCGGGGGAGTGGGAGGTCGCGGGAAACGCCATACGCGGTACGTTCCCTCCCACCGCCCGCGCCTCCCGCACGGGCCTTCCCCTTCTTCCCCCCTCCTTCCGGTTTCACGGCTTCTTCTCGTCCTTCAGGCGGCCCTGTCGCCCCTCCAGGCGGGCGGTCGCGGGGAGTCCGTACCCGCCCGAGCGGTACCGCTCGACGCCGGCGCCCTCACCGGTCTCCGGAGGCACCCGGCATCATGGGCTCTGTGCGACTCGAAGCGATCAGCTGGGACCGGCTCGCCGAGCTGCTCGCCGACCGGCTGGCCGGCCTGGAGCCGGCCGACGGAGGGGCCTGGCCGCGGGTCGGCTTCGACGGCGCCCCGGCCGCCCGGCCCGGCGACCTCGCCGAACGCGTCGGGGAGGCGCTGCGGCTGCGCGGCCGGCCCTCGCTCGTGGTCGGCGCCGAGGGTTTCCTGCGGCCTGCCTCGCTGCGGCTGGAGCACGGGCGGCGGGACGCGGAGTCGTACTACAGCGGATGGTTCGACACGGGCGCCCTGTGGCGGGAGGTCTTCGGCCCGCTGGATCCCGGAGGCAGCGGGCGGATCCTGCCCGACCTGTGGGACCCCGTCACCGACCGGGCCACCCGCAGCCCGTACGTCCACCTTCCGCCCCGCGCGATCCTGCTGCTCCACGGTCCCCTTCTGCTACGCCACTGGTTCCCTTTCGACCTGTCCGTGCACCTCCTCCTCTCCCCGGGCGCCCTGCGCCGCCGCACTCCCGAGAACGACCACTGGACCCTCCCCGCCTTCGCGCGCTACGAGGCCGAGACCGATCCGGCCGGGACGGCGGACGTCCTCGTACGCACCGACGACCCACGCCATCCCGCCTGGAGCGCCTGATCCGGACGCGCGACCATCGGGACCGGGAC
Source organism: Streptomyces sp. NPDC006309 (assembly GCF_040613095.1). NCBI lineage: Bacteria > Bacillati > Actinomycetota > Actinomycetes > Kitasatosporales > Streptomycetaceae > Streptomyces > Streptomyces sp. NPDC006309. Next base: position 196,992 of record NZ_JBEXRO010000009.1, read on the forward strand.
CGGGCCCGCCCGCCCCGCCGAGGTGGCCGCCCGGTCGGCGTACGCGGCCGGTCGGCGTACGCGCCCAGGCAAGGACCCGCACAGGCGAGGTACCTGCACAGGCGACGGACCCGTCCTGACTGCGCGTCCCGCCACGACGCCGGCGCCCCGCCGTCTAGAGCCAGCCGTTGCGCCGGAAGCCCCGGTGCAGCGCCAGACACACCGCCGCCATCACGCCCATGACCAGCGGATAGCCGAACCGCCAGTGCAGCTCCGGCATGTGCTGGAAGTTCATGCCGTACACCCCGCACACCATTGTCGGTACGGCGACCACCGCGGCCCAGGCGGTGATCTTTCGCATGTCCTCGTTCTGCGCGACGGTCACCTGCGCGAGATGCGCCTGGAGGATGGAGTTGAGCAGTTCGTCGAACGCGGCGATCTGCTCCTTCGCCCGTATCAGATGGTCGAACACATCCCGGAAGTACGCCTGTATCTCCGGGGCGACGACCCGGATGGGCCGCGTGGCCAGATCCTCCACCGGGCGGCCCAACGGCGCCACCGCACGCTTCAGCTCCAGCAGTTCACGCTTCATCTGGTAGATGCGGCCCGGATCGAGGCAGGCGCCGTTCGCCGAGAACACCTCCGCCTCCACCTGGTCGATGTCGGCCTGCACCGCGTCCGTGACGTTCAGATAGTCGTCGACGACATGGTCGGCGATCGCGTGCAGCACCGCCGCCGGCCCCTTGACGAGCTGATCCGGGTTCGCCTCCAGCTCCTCACGGAGCGGGCCCAGTGAACCGTGCCGGCCGTGCCGTACCGTGATGACGAAGTCCTCGCCGACGAACAGCATGATCTCGCCCGTGTCCACCACCTCGCTGGTCGCCGTCAGCTGCTCGTGCTCCACGTAGCAGACGGTTTTGAACACCGCGAAGAGGGTGTCCCCGTAATGCTCCAGCTTGGGACGCTGATGGGCCTCGACCGCGTCCTCCACCGCCAGCGGATGCAGGGCGAACAGCTCGGCCACACCCGCGAACTCACGTTCCGTCGGCTCGTGCAGCCCCAGCCAGACGAAGCCCTCGCCGCTCTTGCGGACCAGCCGCACCGCGTCCTCCAGGTCGCCGCATCCGGGCACGCGCACGCCGTCCTGATACGTCACGCAGTTGACCACCGACGAACCCAGCGGCGATCTGGCGGGATGACTCAGGTCCACGCGCGGCCGGCGCCGGGCCAGCCGCGCCACCTTGCGCAGGCCGCCGACCCTGTCCAGTCCCGCGACCTTCCGCAGGTTCCCTGCCATCGACATCTGGGTCTCCTCGCGTGGATCTCCGCGCAGCGCTTCCGTGTCCTTGCCCGGCAAGTCTGCCAGTCCCGGACACAGCGTGAGGAAGCCTGTGGAAACGCAAAGTTCCGCTTGTGCCCGCCTGTGGACAGAGGTCGGTCGGACCGGACAAACCGGGTGACTGGGATGATCGCGGCATGACCCGACCCGACGGATACCTCCTGGACAACCAGCAGAACGAGGCAGGCGAGCGCTTCGACGCCTTCGCCACCCTCTTCGATCCCACGACCTTCCGGCATCTCGAAGAACTCGGTGTCCGGTCCGGCTGGCGCTGCTGGGAAGTCGGCGCCGGCGGCACCTCCGTCGTGTCCTGGCTCGCCGGGAGAGTCGGCCCGGCCGGTCAGGTCGTCGCCACCGACATCGACACCTCCCGGCTCACCGCCGCGGCCCGTCCACCGGTGGAGGTCCACGTCCACGACGTGGGCGCCGACGGACCCCCGGGGGAGGGCTTCGACCTGGTCCACGCCCGGCTGGTCCTCGTCCATGTCCCGGACCGGGACCGGGCGTTGCGCTCCATGATCGAGGCTCTGCGGCCCGGCGGGCGACTACTGGTCGAGGACGCCGACCCCGCCCTCCAGCCCCTGATCTGCCCCGACGAACACGGCCCCGAGCAACGGCTCGCCAACCGGCTGCGCCAGGGCTTCCGCAAGCTGCTCGCCGACCGCGGCGCCGACCTGTCGTACGGCCGCAGACTCCCGCGGTTGCTCCGGGAGGCCGGGCTGCACGACGTGGAGGCCGACGCGCACTTCCCCGTGACCTCACCCGCCTGCACCGCCCTGGAGACCGCTACGGTCCGTCAGATCCGCGCCCGGCTGGTCGCCGCCGGACTGGCCACCGACGAGGAGATCGACCAGCACCTGGCCAACGTCGAGGCGGGCGGCATGGACCTGGCCACCGCGCCGATGATCTCGGCGTGGGGCCGCAAGGCATAGCTCCGTTTCCCGGACTCCCCCGCGCGCACGACGAGGCAGCGGGGCCGGCCGCCCCCGGGTCCATTCCGCCGCCGGCGCCGCCGAAGGCCTTCGCGGAAGTCAGCCGCCGAAGGCCTTCGCGGGAGTCAGTCGACGCGCCCGGGCCGCGGTGGTCTGCCGCCCACCCGTTCCACCGCCTCCGCGCCCGCCCGGCAGCCCGACGCCGCCGCCTCCTCCGGTGTCGCGCCCGCGAGCAGCGCGGCGAGGAACGCGCCCGTGAAGGCGTCGCCGGCGCCCGTGGTGTCCCGAGGCGCCGCGGGCACGGCCGGGACCCGCACCGGTACGGCACCGGACCGGGCCACCAGCGCCCCGTCCGGGCCCGCCTTGGCCACCACCAGCGGCACGAGACGGCTCAACCGGGCCGCCGCGTCCACCGGGTCCGGCACCCCGGTCAGCAGGCACGCCTCGTCCCTGCTGGGCAGCAGCAGGTCCAGCCCCTCCGCGAACGCCGGGAAACGGTCCACTCCCAGCTCCATCAGGAAGCCGGCCGACGCCGGGTCCAGGCTGACCGGCACCCTGCGCGCGCGTGCCGCGGTGATGGCCCTCCGCGTCAGTGCCCGGCTCGGCTCGGTGAACAGCAGATAGCCCGACAGATGCAGCCGGGCCACGCCGTCGAGCAGGGTGTCCGACCAGTCGGCGGGGCCGAGCCGCAGAGAGGCCCCGCTGTCCGTCAGGAACGTCCGCTCGGCCGCCGCGTCCGTGTCGACCAGGCAGATCACCGTCCCGGTCGCCGCCTGCGGATCCACCACCAGCCGGGGCCGCACCCCGGCCGCCACCAGCTCCCGCTCGTGCCACGCGGCGGCGTCGGCGCCCACCCGCCCCAGCAGCCGTACGTCCGCGCAACCCGCGTGGGCGGCCCAGCAGGCCACGTTGGCGCCCGCACCACCCGGCAGGGTCCGGATCACGGCCGCCGTGTCGGTGCCGGCCGCGAGCGGTCCCCGATGCCGGGCCACCACGTCGGTGACCACGTCCCCGACGACCAGCAGCGCCCCGTTCCGCTCCGCGGTCACCCCCTGGTCCACGCCGTGGCGATCCGCGCCGCCAGCCGTACGTTGCCGCGCACCGCCGCCAGGTTGGCGCTGAGCGAGGCTCCGTCCGTGTGACGGACCAGGTGGTCCAGCAGGAACGGGGTCACCGCCTGCCCGGTGACACCGCGCTCGGCGCAGGCGCGCAGCGCGTCGGAGAGCACGCGCGCGTGCAGGCCGGGATCGAGTTGTTCCGCCTCGGGGACGGGGTTCGCGACGATGAGCGCGGACTGAGGCGCGTCCAGGGCGTCCTGGGCGCGCATGACGGCGGCGACCTGCTCCGGGCTGTCCAGCGTCCAGTCGACCGGATGCCCCGAGTCCGACAGGTAGAAGCCGGGAAACCGGTCCGTGCCGAACCCGGCGACGGCCACGCCCAGCGTCTCCAGCCGCTGTAGCGTCGCCGGCACGTCCAGGATCGACTTCACACCCGCGCACACCACCGTGATCCGGGTCCGCGCCAGCAGCCCCAGGTCGGCGGACTCGTCCTGGGTCAGCGTCCACTCCCGGTGCACACCGCCCAGCCCACCCGTGGCGAACACCCGGATCCCCGCCAGCGCGGCCAGCTGTGCCGTCGCCGACACGGTCGTCGCCCCGCTCGCCCCCGCGGCGACGGCGAGCGGCAGGTCACGGTGGCCCAGCTTGCGGATGCCGTCCTCGTTCGCGACCCGCTCCAGCTGCCGCTCGTCCAGGCCGACCCGGGGCTGCCCGTCGAGCACGGCGACGGTCGCCGGCACGGCATCCTGCCGCCGCACCGCCTCCTCCAGCTCCCGGGCGACCTCCAGGTTGCGCGGACGGGGCAGGCCGTGCGCGATGATGGTGGACTCCAGGGCCACCACCGGGCGCCGCGCGTCGATCGCCTCCCGCACTTCTTCCGACACCACCAGCACCATGTGCCCGCCTCCAGTCCGTCGGTCCCTCCTCATCCCTGGCGGGCGCCGCCAGCGGATAAACGCTTGCGGCCTGTGGGGGACACCACCAGCCTGGGCCGCATGACGAACAACACCACGCGTCTCGACCACGTCGTCCTGTGGGTGACCGATCCCGCCGCGGCAGCCGGCTTCTACGAGACGGCCGTCGGCCTGGAGCCGATCAGGCTCACCGAGTTCACCGAGGGAAAGGCGGCCTTTCCTTCCGTACGTGTCAACGAGGAGACCATCCTCGACCTCGCCCCGCGCACCTTCGCCGCACGCATGAGGATGCTGCCCGGCTCGGCCGACAGCGCGGGCCACCCCGTCAACCACGTCTGCCTGTCCCTGCCGGCCGACGCCTTCGACACCCTGCGCGCCCGCCTCGAGGAACACCGAGTCCCCGTGTCGGACATCGACCACGGCCTGTCCGGCGCCCGCGGCGACGCCACCCGCAGCTTCTACTTCCGCGACCCCGACGGCAACATATTCGAGGCCCGGCACTACGACGACTAGCCGTGCGTCCGGGGGCGGTCAGAACAGCGGCTCGGGCAGCACGCCCTCCAGGGCGAGCAACTTCCGCTTCGTCTCCAGACCGCCCCCGAAACCGCCGATGCCACCGCCGCTCTCCACCACTCGGTGGCACGGCACGACCACCGGCAGCGGATTGGCGCCCATCGCGGCGCCGACCGCCTGCGCACCGCCGGGCTGCCCGACCCGCCCCGCCAGATCGCCGTACCCGACCACGGTGCCGTACGGCACTCCGGACGCCAGTGCGCGCAGCACCTGCCGGTTGAACCCAGATATCAGCGACCAGTCCAGCGGCAGGTCGAAGGCGTGCCGCTCACCCGCCAGGTAGGCCCGCACCTGGTGTATGGCCTCCGCCAGCAAGGGCGCGTCCGGATCCTCCACGGGCTCGCGGCCCAGCCGGACGGCAAGCCGCTCCAGTGCCCGCAGGCGCACGGCGTCCGACGCGTGGAAGACGACGTTCACCAGGCCGTCACCGGTCGCGGCCAGCATCAGCGGGCCGATGTCCGTGCCCATGACGGCCCACACGAGTCGCTGCTCATCCCGCCCATGGCTGTCCATGCGCCCACCGTACGACCCACCACTGACAACGCCCGTCCCGTTCAGTCCGAGGACAGTGCCGCCCGCACCACGTCGGGCTTGTTGCTGATGACCCCGTCGACGCCGTAGCCGGCGACCCGGCGCGCGGTGGCCGCGTCGTTCACCGTCCAGGCGAACAGCCCGAGCGGCCTGCCGTGCGGCCCGTCGACGGTGTGCGCGGCCGAGACGTAGCCCGGGGACAGCGAGTCGTACGAGGGATTCACGAGGTCGGCGAAGTCCGCGAACCTGGGCAGATCCGACACGGTGGGCGTCCCCAGGTAGGCGGTGGTGACCGCGGGCTTCAGCTCGTGGACGGTCCGCACGCTCTCCGCGCTGAAGCTCTGCACGATCAGCCGCCCCAGATGCCGGTCGTCCAGCCAGCCCTCATTGGCGAGGAGCTTGAGGGTCTGCTGTTCGAGACCCGGATACAGCTCCGGGTTCTTGATCTCCAGGAGCAGCTTCTCGTGGTTGTGCTCCAGCCGCCGCATGTACTCCGCCAGCGTCGGCACGCGCGTGCCCGCGTACGCGGGGGAGAACCAGCTGCCCGCGTCCAGCCGGGCGATCTCGGCGGCGGTGAAGTCCTTCACCTTCCACGGCGCGCGGCCGGGGAAGACCTGCTCGACGTTCGTCGTGCGTTCCAGGCTGTCGTCGTGGAGGACGATCAGCACACCGTCCTTGGTGCGCTGGACGTCGTTCTCGACCCAGCAGAAGCCCAGCTCGGCGGCCTTGTCGATCGCGGCCAGGGTGTTCTCGGGGGCGTAGGCGGAGGCGCCCCTATGGGCGATCACCATGGGTGGGCCGTCCTCGCCCGCCCGGGCGTCGGAGGTGGGGCTCAGCAGGACCGCCACCGTCCCCAGGACCGTGGCGACGGTGGCGGCGACCACGCGCGCGTACATGCGTACTCCTCGCGTCGAGCGAATACCGACAGCACCAGACTGACAGCACAGGGTCAACGGCACCCGGGCGCACGATGACCACAGGCCGAACGGGGATCTCCGCGACCGCTCACCGGTGCCGCACAAGTGCGGCAACGCCGTGTTTCTTTGGTCCAAAATCGTTCGACCATTCCGGTGGGGGTCATACTCTCTGCGACAACCCTGACCGCCGCGCGGTCCTGGGACGGGGACGCATTCAGGACATTCCGGGACGTAAGAAGGCGGAAGGGCAGCCGCGATGCAAGGCACGGTCGACGGATTCAGCTACGGGGCGGTTACCCCGTTGGCGGCCTACCTGATGGCCTGCCTCGGTGGTGCCCTCGGCCTGCGCTGCACCACCAGATCCCTGCTGGTCACGCACTCCAGGCGGCCCGCCTGGCTGGCCCTCGGCTCGGCCGCGATCGGTTCCGGCATATGGACCATGCACTTCGTGGCCATGATGGGCTTCTCCATCCACGGGGCGCCGATCCACTACGACGGGGCGATGACCTACGCGAGTCTCGCTCTCGCCATCGTCATGGTCGGTGTCGGGATCTTCATCGTCGGCTACCGGGGCGCCACCGGTACCCCGCTCTTCACCGGCGGCACGATCACCGGTCTGGGCGTCGCCTCCATGCACTACCTCGGCATGGCGGGCGTCCGCTTCAACGGCCGGTTCACCTACAACACCTTCACCGTCGCCGCCTCCGTCGTCATAGCGGTCGTCGCCGCCACCGCCGCCCTGTGGGCCGCCGGCCGCGTCCGGGGCTTCCTGTGGAGCGTGGGCGCGAGCCTGGTCATGGGACTCGCGGTCAGCGGCATGCACTACACCGGGATGGCCGCTCTGGGCGTTCACCTCGACGCTGTCTCCCACGCGACCGCGGGCGCGCCCGAGGCGTCCGTGCTCGCGCCGATGCTGATCGGCCCGCTCGCCTTCCTGCTCCTCGCGGGCGTCGTCGTGATCTTCGATCCGCTGATGGTCACCGGCCGCCCCGACTGGACGCCCGTCGAGGACAAGCCGGGCGTGCCGGCCGCCGCCGTCGCCTCCCACACCGACCGCCGGCCCGCCCTCCACGGGGGACACCGGCCCGAGCACCACGGTCACCGCACCCCGCAGAACCGCTGACCGGGGCCCGTTGTCAGTGGGGGGTCGTACGGTGGATGACATGCGGCCCGTTTCCCACATCGAACGCACGGTGGCGCCTTTCGAGGTCGTCAGCTCCTACCAGCCCAGCGGCGACCAGCCGGCGGCCATCGCCGACCTGGCCAAGCGCATCGAGGCCGGTGAGAAGGACGTCGTCCTCCTGGGCGCGACCGGCACCGGCAAGTCCGCCACCACCGCGTGGATGATCGAGAAGCTTCAGCGCCCCACGCTCGTGATGGCGCCGAACAAGACACTCGCCGCCCAGCTCGCCAACGAATTCCGCGAGCTGCTCCCGAACAACGCCGTCGAGTACTTCGTCTCGTACTACGACTACTACCAGCCCGAGGCCTACGTCCCCCAGTCGGACACCTACATCGAGAAGGACTCCTCCATCAACGAGGAGGTCGAGCGCCTGCGCCACTCGGCCACCAACTCGCTGCTCACCCGCCGTGACGTCATCGTGGTCGCGTCGGTGTCCTGCATCTACGGCCTCGGTACGCCGCAGGAGTACGTGGACCGCATGGTCCCGCTCAGGGTCGGCGACGAGGTCGACCGGGACGAGCTGCTGCGCTGTTTCGTCGACATCCAGTACACCCGCAACGACATGGCCTTCACCCGCGGCACCTTCCGGGTGCGCGGCGACACCATCGAGATCTTCCCGGTCTACGAGGAGCTGGCCGTCCGCATCGAGATGTTCGGTGACGAGATCGAGGCGCTGTCCACGCTCCACCCGCTCACCGGCGAGATCATCAGCGAGGACCAGCACCTGTACGTCTTCCCCGCCTCCCACTACGTCGCCGGACCCGAGCGCATGGAGCGGGCCGTCAACGACATCGAGAAGGAGCTGGGGGAGCGCCTCGCCGAGATGGAGAAGCAGGGCAAGCTCCTGGAGGCCCAGCGCCTGCGGATGCGCACCACGTACGACCTCGAGATGCTCCGCCAGATCGGCACCTGCTCCGGCGTGGAGAACTACTCGATGCACTTCGACGGCCGCCTGCCCGGCTCCCCGCCCAACACCCTGCTGGACTACTTCCCGGACGACTTCCTGCTCGTCATCGACGAGTCGCACGTCACCGTCCCGCAGATCGGCGCGATGTACGAGGGCGACGCGTCCCGTAAGCGCACCCTCGTGGACCACGGCTTCCGCCTGCCCTCGGCCCTGGACAACCGTCCCCTGAAGTGGGAGGAGTTCCAGGAGCGCGTCGGTCAGACCGTCTATCTGTCGGCCACCCCGGGAGCCTACGAGCTGTCCCGCTCGGACGGTGTCGTGGAGCAGATCATCCGCCCCACCGGCCTGGTCGACCCGGAGGTCGTGGTCAAGCCCACCGAGGGCCAGATCGACGACCTGGTGCACGAGATCCGCAAGCGCACCGACAAGGACGAGCGGGTCCTCGTCACCACGCTGACCAAGAAGATGGCCGAGGACCTCACCGACTACTTCCTGGAACTCGGTATCCAGGTCCGCTATCTGCACAGCGACGTCGACACCCTGCGCCGCGTCGAACTGCTGCGCGAGCTGCGCTCCGGTGAGTACGACGTCCTGGTCGGCATCAACCTGCTCCGTGAAGGCCTCGACCTGCCCGAGGTGTCCCTCGTGGCGATCCTGGACGCCGACAAGGAGGGCTTCCTCCGCTCGGGCACCTCACTGATCCAGACCATCGGCCGCGCCGCACGAAACGTCTCCGGCCAGGTCCACATGTACGCCGACAAGATCACCCCGGCGATGGAGAAGGCCATCGACGAGACGAACCGCCGCCGGGAGAAGCAGGTCGCCTACAACAAGGCCCGAGGCATCGACCCGCAGCCGCTGCGGAAGAAGATCAACGACATCGTCGCGCAGATCGCCCGCGAAGAGGTCGACACCGAACAGCTCCTCGGCTCCGGTTACCGCGCGGCGAAGGACGGCAAGGCCGCCAAGGCGCCCGTCCCGTCGCTCGGGGACAAGGCGGCCAAGGGCGCGAAGGCCGGCAAGAACGCCAAGGCCGCGAAGGGCAGGACGGTCCCGACGGACCGGCCCGCGGCCGAACTCGCCGGACAGATCGAAGAGATGACCGAACGGATGCGCGCCGCCGCCGCGGAGCTCCAGTTCGAGATCGCGGCCCGGCTGCGTGACGAGGTCTCCGAGATGAAGAAGGAGCTGCGCCAGATGCGGGAGGCAGGCCTCGCCTGACCTCCGCCACCGCGCCGGACCCCGCTCCCCGTGCCAAGTGTTGCAACACCGACACAAAGCGCGGTTCGGGGTTCGGCGCCGTCGCCGCCGCTGCGTAGGGTCTTGACAACCGCGTGGCACTTCGGCGCGGCAACAGGGGACTGTCGAGAGGGGAATCAGCCGTGTCCGTGAACTTGTCCAAGGGTCAGGCCATCAGCCTGGAGAAGCAGGACGGGGGCACCCTGACCGCGGTCCGTATGGGCCTCGGCTGGCAGGCGGCGAAACGGCGCGGCCTGTTCGGCTCCCGCACCCGCGACATCGACCTGGACGCCTCGGCGGTCCTCTTCGCCGGCGGTGAACCCATGGACGTCGTCTTCTTCCGCCACCTGGTGAGCGACGACGGTTCGGTGCGCCACACCGGCGACAACCGCGTCGGCGGCGCCGGTCAGGGCGGGGACGACGAGGCGATCCTGGTGGACCTCCAGCGCGTCCCGGTCCACGTCGACCAGATCGTCTTCACCGTGAACTCCTTCACAGGCCAGACCTTCCAGGAGGTGCAGAACGCCTTCTGCCGTCTCGTGGACGAGACCAACGGCCAGGAACTCGCCCGCTACACCCTGGCCGGCGGGGGCGACTACACCGCCCAGATCATGGCCAAGGTGCACCGCGCCGGCGCCGGCTGGACGATGACCGCCATCGGCGCCCCGGCCAGCGGCCGCACCTTCCAGGACCTGATGCCGGCGATCCTGCCCCACCTGTAGGACCGGCCGGCCACCGCGGGCACGGCACGCGGGACACCACGTGCCGCTGACGCGGTCGGGAGCCCTGGCGGCGCCGCCCGCGGCCGGGGCGGCGGGGGTCACACGAGTGCTGGAGCACCTCGCCCGGCGCGTCGACCTGGTCGAGATGGCAGTGCGTGCCGGCGCGGCCGGGGCGCTGCCGTCCGATGTCGGCACCGGGCAGCAACTTCTGATCGTCCACGACTTCCCGCACGGGCTCGACGACCGGGCGGTGACCCGGCTGCGTTGTCTCGCCGACGAGGGGCCGGCCGCCGGCGTGCACCTCCTGCTGGTCGCGGACCGGGAGGACGCCGCCGGATCCCGGCCGGCAGCCGGATTCTGCCGGAGGTGCTCGCAGGAGTGGCCAGAGCCGCCCTGCCCAAGTACGAGTAAAGCCTCGTGAGCAGGTCTTTTAGAGAATTCTTTACATTTCTCTTTACCTCCCCTTGGTCATTGGGATACTGTCTCTTGTGCGGAGGGGAGTACTCCCTGACTGCGGCGCACCCGTCAATACGGACCGGTTCCGGTCCCGGGACGCCGGCCCATCGTGGGTGGAAGAGACCTCCGGCAGCGACGACGCTGACGTATTTGCCGTGACGTAATGCCGGAGGTGCAGTGCAAGTCACCCTGACCCTGTGGGTCCTCACCATCGTGGGCCTCGCCGCCCTGATCGCCGTCGACTTCTTCATCGGCCGCAAGCCCCATGAGGTGTCGGTCAAGGAAGCGGGTGTCTGGACCGTCGTCTGGATCACCCTGGCCGGACTGTTCGGCCTCGGCCTCCTCGTGTTCGGCGGCGGGCGACCGGCCGGCGAGTTCTTCGCGGGCTTCATCACCGAGAAGTCGCTGAGCGTCGACAACCTTTTCGTCTTCGTCCTGATCATGGCGAAGTTCGCGGTGCCCACCCGGTACCAACAGCGCGTCCTGCTCGTCGGCGTCCTCATAGCCCTGGTCCTGCGGGCCGTCTTCATCGCCGCGGGAGCCGCGATCCTCGGCAGCTTCTCCTGGGTGTTCTACCTCTTCGGCGCCTTCCTGATCTGGACCGCCTGGAAGCTCGTCCAGGAGGCCCGGGCGGACCAGGAGGACGAGGAGTTCGAGGAGAACAAGCTGCTGAAGGCCGCGGAGCGCAGGTTCGGCGTGGCCGACCGGTACCACGGCACGAAGCTGTGGATCCGGCAGAACGGCAAGCGCGTCATGACCCCGATGCTGGTCGTGATGCTCGCCATCGGCACCACCGACGTGCTGTTCGCCCTGGACTCCATCCCCGCGATCTTCGGCCTGACCCAGGACCCGTACATCGTCTTCACCGCCAACGCCTTCGCCCTGATGGGACTGCGCCAGCTGTACTTCCTCATCGGCGGACTGCTCAGGAAGCTGGTCCACCTGTCGTACGGACTGTCGATCATCCTCGGCTTCATCGGGATCAAACTGGTGCTGCACGCCCTGCACGAGTCCGGCGTGCACGTGCCGGAGATCAGCATTCCGGTCTCGCTCGGCGTGATCTGCGCCGTCCTCGCCGTCACCACGATCACGAGCCTGATGGCCTCGCGGAAGCAGGCGGCCGTGGAAGCGGCACACGTGGGCGAAGGCACTCCGAGGGAGAACGCCGACGCCTGACCGCGCTGACGGCCCTGTGGGGCCCCGATCCCGCCCGGTGATCCGGCCGGTGCGGCACCCGGCCGCGCCGGTACCGGGCCCGCACCGGAAGGGACGAGAGGATCCGAAAAGAACGGAATGCGAATCCTGTAAGCCTCTGCGAGCATCGCCGCATGACCACTCGGCTGCGGTCGCTCACCCGGCATTGGACGATCCTCGTGCCGGTGCTCGCGATCGTCCTGCTGGTCCTCACCTGGGGCCGGCACCTGCCCGGCGCGGTCGTCGCCCTGGCGACCGTCGTTCTCGCCGGCGCCGTCCTGGCGGCCGTGCACCACGCCGAGGTGGTCGCCCACCGGGTGGGCGAACCCTTCGGTTCGCTGGTGCTCGCCATCGCCGTCACGATCATCGAGGTGGCCCTGATCGTCACCCTCATGGCCGACGGCGGTGCCAAGAGTTCCACCCTGGCCCGGGACACCGTCTTCGCCGCCGTGATGATCACCTGCAACGGCATCGTCGGGATCTGTCTGCTCGTCGCCTCCCTGCGGCACGGCACGGCGGTCTTCAACCCCGAGGGCACGGGTGCGGCACTGGCCACCGTGGCGACGCTCGCCACGCTCAGCCTGGTGCTGCCGACGTTCACGACCAGCAAACCCGGACCGGAGTTCTCCACGGTCCAGCTGACGTTCGCGGCGCTGTCGTCACTGATCCTGTACGGCCTGTTCGTGACCACCCAGACCGTGCGCCACCGCGACTACTTCCTGCCCATCACCCGTCAGGGCGAGGTCATCACCGGGGAGGACCACGCGGGCCCTCCGTCCGCACGCACCGCCTGGACCAGCCTCGCCCTGCTCGGGCTGGCGCTGGTCGGCGTGGTGGGCCTGGCGAAGGGCGTGTCGCCCACCATCGAGTCGGGTGTGGCGGCGGCGGGCCTGCCGCCCGCCGTCGTCGGTGTGATCATCGCCCTGCTCGTCCTGCTGCCCGAGACCATCGCCGCCCTGCGCTCCGCCCGCCGCGACCGGGTGCAGACCAGCCTCAATCTGGCGCTCGGCTCCGCGATGGCCAGCATCGGCCTGACCATCCCGGCCGTGGCGCTCGCCTCGGTCTGGCTGTCCGGGCCGCTCGTCCTCGGCCTCGGCGCGACCCACATGCTGCTGTTGCTGCTGACCGTGGTCGTCAGTTCCCTGACGGTGGTGCCGGGCCGGGCCACGCCCCTCCAGGGCGGCGTGCATCTGGTGCTGTTCGCGGCCTACCTGGAGCTGGCGATCAACCCATGAGCCCGTGCCATCACCCGTAGCCCAGCATCTCCCCTGGCCCGTCGGCGCCCGGCCCACCACCTCTCGCCCGCCGGCACCCGCAGCGCGTCCGGTCAGCCCGTCACGGGCTTCGTCACCGGTTCCGCCACCGCCACGGGCACCGGCCGCGTCTCCGGCAGCAGCGCGAAGCACGCCAGGCTGAGCAGGGCCATGCCGCTCAGATACGCGCCCACCCCCCAGGGAACACGCCCGCCCCGCTCGGCGAGCGTCGTGGCCACGAGGGGGGTGAGCGCGCCGCCGAGCACCCCGCCGAGGTTGTAGCCCACGGCGGCGCCCGTGCAGCGCACCCGCGGCTCGTAGAGTTCCGGCAAGTAGGCGGCGATCACCGCGAACATGGTGATGAAGGCGAGCAGGGCGCCCAGGATGCCCAGGAACATCAGCAGCGGCTCGCCGGTCGCCAGCAGTGCGACCATCGGGAACATCCACAGCGCGCTGGCCGCACACCCGGTCAGACACATCGGCCGGCGCCCGTAGCGGTCACCGAGCAGTGCCGCGAGCGGTGTGAGCGCGCCCATCACGAGCACCGCGGCCATGACACACGTCAGCATGACCGTGCGGCTCACACCGAGCCGTTCCGTGGCGTAGGCCAGCGACCAGGTCGTCACCGTGTAGAACACCGCGTACCCGGCGGCCAGCGCCCCGGCCGTCAGCAGCACCAGCCGCCCGTGGTGCCGTAGGAGCTCGATGAGCGGCACGCGCGCGTGGTCGTCGATCTCCAGGAACCGCGGGCTCTCCGTGAGCGACGAACGCAGCCACAGACCGGCCAGCGCCAGCGCGCCGGCCGCCCAGAACGGCACACGCCACCCCCACCGCGCGAACTCCGCGGCGGACAGCGTCGCCGACAGCGCGAGCACGATGCCGTTGGCCAGTACGAAGCCGAGGGCCGGCCCCACCTGCGGGAAACTCGACCACAGGGCGCGCCGTCCGGCGGGCGCGTGCTCGGCGGTCAGCAGCACCGCCCCGCCCCACTCCCCGCCGAGCCCCAGGCCCTGGAGGAAGCGCAGGACGAGCAGCAGCACGGGTGCGGCGACCCCGATGGCCCCGTACGACGGCACACAGCCGACGGCGACCGTCGAGGCGCCGGTGAGCAGCAGGGAGACGACCAGCACGGGCCGCCGTCCGCGCCGGTCCCCGAGGTGCCCGAAGACCACCGCCCCCAGTGGCCGGGCCACGAAGCCGATCCCGAACGTCCCGAACGCCGCCAGCGTCCCCGCGGCCGGGGAGAACGTCGGGAAGAACAGTGGTCCCAGGACCAGTGCGGCGGCGGTGCCGTAGACGAAGAAGTCGTAGAACTCGATCGCCGTCCCGGCGAGTGAGGCGGCGGCGAGCCGCGGCATGGACGGTGTGCTGACGCGGCGTACCTCGTGCATACCGCGTCAACCGCCTGGAACGATCAGGAGTCACGGGGCGTGCGGAAGCACCGCGCGGAGCCGGGGCACGCGCCGTGGTGACCGGCGCGCAGGGCTCCCCGTCCGCTCCGGCCACCGTGATAGACCGGGTGCGAGCAGCGGTCGTCGACGCACCGCCCCGAACGGACCCGGAGGAACCGTGCCCCGCACCCTGGCCAACGCCCCGATCATGATTCTCAACGGGCCCAACCTGAACCTGCTCGGCCGGCGCCAGCCCGAGATCTACGGCAGGGACACGCTGGCCGACGTGGAAGCGCGGTGTGCCGAGGCGGCGGCCGCGCACGGCGGCACGGTGGACTTCCGGCAGTCCAACCACGAGGGCGAACTGGTCGACTGGATCCACGAGGCACGGCTGGGCCACTGCGGGATCGTCATCAACCCCGGGGCGTACTCGCACACGTCGGTGGCGATCCTGGACGCGCTGAACACCTGCGACGGCATGCCCGTCCTGGAGGTGCACATCTCCAACATCCACCAGCGCGAAGCGTTCCGGCACCACTCCTACGTGTCGCTGCGCGCGGACGGCGTCATCGCCGGCTGTGGGGTGCAGGGCTACGTGTTCGGCGTGGAGCGGGTCGCGGCCCTGCTGGGGGCGGCGCGGGCGGACGCCTAGCCCCCGCGCGGGGGCGCTACAGCCGGCCCGCCTCCACGATCCGCCGCAGGAAGCGCCGGGTGCGCTCCTGCCGCGGGTCGCCGAAGACCTGCTCTGCCGTGCCGCGCTCCAGCACCACGCCGCCGTCGAGGAAGCAGACCTGGTCGGCGACGTCCCGCGCGAACCCCATCTCGTGCGTCGCCAGCACCATGGTCATGCCCTCGTCCTTCAGGCCGCGCACCACCTCCAGTACCTCGCCCACGAGTTCGGGGTCGAGCGCGGCCGTGACCTCGTCCAGCAGCAACAGCCGGGGCCGGACGGCCAGAGCCCGCACGATCGCCACCCGCTGCTGCTGGCCGCCGCTGAGCCGGTCCGGGTACGCATCCGCCTTGCCGGCCAGGCCGAGGCGCTCCAGCAGCCCCCTGGCCCGCTCCTCGGCCTCCTGCCGACAGACGCCGTGCACCCGGCGCGGCGCGAGCGTGATGTTGTCGAGCACGGTCATGTGCGGGAAGAGGTTGTAAGCCTGGAAGACCACGCCGATACGGCGGCGCACCGCGTCCCGGTCGGCCCGCGGGTCGGTGATCTCCTCACCGTCCAGCCAGATCGCGCCGTCGTCGATCTCCTCCAGGAGGTTGGCGCAGCGCAGCAGCGTGGACTTGCCCGACCCGGAGGCGCCGATGAGGGCGGTCACGGTGTGCGGGGCGACCTCCAGGCCGACGTCCCGCAGGACGACCGAACCGCCGAAGGTCTTGCGGACGGACTCCATCCGCAGCACGGGCGCGCCGCTGTCCGGGATGCTCGCAGTGGTGCTCACAGGGATCCTCCGCAGGTACTCACAGGGACCCTCCCTGAGCCCGTTGCCTGTCCGTCCTGGCCGTCACCCAGTCCGTGAAACGGGTCATCGGGATGGTCAGGGCCACGAACACCAGCCCGGCGACGATGTACGGCGTGTAGTTCAGACTGCGGCCCACGATGATGTCGGCCGCGCGGACGGCGTCCACCGCGCCGCCGATCGAGACCAGGCCGGTGTCCTTCTGCAACGACACCAGGTCGTTGAGGAGCGGCGGCACCTGCCGGCGTACCGCCTGGGGCAGGACGACGTAGCGCAGCGCCTGCCGGTTCGTGAGGCCCAGCGAGCGGGCCGCCGCGCGCTGTGAGGGGTGGACGGACTCGATGCCCGCCCGGAAGACCTCCGCGACGTACGCCGAGTACGTCAGGGTCAGCGCCGTACCGCCGAGCAGGACCGGGTCGACCGTCACGCCCTGGAGCCGCAGCGCGGGGACGCCGAGGACCACGATCATCAGATTGATGATGAGCGGAAGGCCGCGGAAGAAGTCGGTGTACGCCGCCGCCAGCACCCGGAGCGGGAAGAAGACCGGGCCGCGCAGGGTCCGGGCGACGGCGATCAGCATGCCGAGGACCAGCACGGCGACACCGCAGATCAGCAGCAGGCGGACGTTCAGCCACAGGCCTTCGAGGACCTTCGGGAACGCCTCGCGTGCGTAGTGTGCGCTGAAGAAGGTCTCCTTGGTGCGCGGCCAGCCCGGCGCGCCGACTACGACCAGGTACAGCACGGCGGCCGTGACGAGCGTCGAGAGGGCCGCGACGGCCGTGGCGCGCCGGGCACGCGCGCGCTGGTGGCGCTCGCGCGCCCGGCGCCGCTCGGAGGGCACGTAACCGTCACCGGGAACGCCGTCAGCCGGGGCGCCGGCACCGGGAACGCCGTCTTCGGAGGCGTCGGCCGTGTCGCCCTTGTCGTCCGCGCCCTCCCGCGCCGGTTCGCCCCGGGTGACCGTCACTTGAGCACCGGGGCGTCGACGGCGTCCGAGAGCCACTGCTTCTCGATCCGGGCCAGCGTGCCGTCCTTGCGCAGGGCGTCGACGGCGCGGGTCACGCACGGGGTCAGTGCGCTGCCCTTGTCCAGGACGAGCCCGAACTGCTCGGGTGTGCCGCCCTGGTTCTCGAACTGGCCGACGATTCTCGCCTCCGTCACCTCGGCCGCGGTGATGTAGAACGCGGTCGGCAGGTCGGTGACGATGGCGTCCACCTGCCCGTTCCGCAGCGCGGACTTGGCCTGGTCGTTCTTGGCGTAGACGGCGGGCTGCCGGGCCGGCTTCACCACGTCGGTGATGTAGTCCAGGCTCGTCGTGCCCACCTGGGCGCCCAGCCTGAGCTTCTTCAGGTCGGCGATGTCCGTCACCCCGGCGGCCTTGCCGTCCTTCAGCGCGATGACGGCCTGACGCACGTCGTAGTAGCCGGAGGAGAAGTCCACGGCCTTCCTGCGCTCGGCACTGATCGACACCTGGTTGATGTCGAAGTCGAAGGTCTTCACCCCTGGCGCGAACGCCTTGTTGAACGGCACGCTCTGCCATACGACCGCGCTCCTGCCGTACCCCAGCCGTTTCGCCACGGCGTAGGCGACCGCCGACTCGTAGCCCTTGCCGTCGGCGGGCTTGCCGTCCTTGAACCAGGGCTCGTACGCCGGTTCGTCCGTCGCGACCGTCAGCTTTCCCGGCGTCTTGGTGGCGAGGCCCCCCTTCGCGCAGCTCTCGGCGGCCGGTCCGGACGGGGCCGCCGACGCGTTGTCCTCGGGCTGCGGCGCACAGCCGACAGCGGTGGCGAGCAGAGCTGTGGTCGCGGCGGCTACCGCGCGGCGCAGGAGGCGAGGAGCAGGATGCATGGCCGGAGAGTGGCAGCGAACGACGCGTATGTCCAGGTCACGGCGGTGGATGTCCGCATACTGGGAACGGGTGTTGCCACCGTGTGAACGCGGGAGAATACAGCCCCTCACGCGCGTGCCCGGAGGCTGGGCCGCCGGCCGAGGGCGGGGTGGAAGACCGGCGGCCCTGCCGCTCACGAGCCGTCATCCTGCGAGGGCTGTCACCAGTTGACCGCCTCACACCCGCGTCACGGGAGCGCGCACGCGCGTTGGGCGCGTGCGAAATGTTCACACGGGGCGCGGTGTACGTGCCGCACGCCGGGCGTACGAGCACGGCGCACGCCCCGCGCGAAGGCAGGGGGCGTGCGCCGCTGTGAGCGTCCGCGTGCGGCTCACCACCCGCGCGCGTGCCACTCCGGCAGGTGCGGCCGTTCCGCGCCCAGTGTGGTGTCGTCGCCGTGTCCGGGGTAGACCCACGTCTCGTCCGGCAGCGCGCCGAAGATCTTCGTCTCCACGTCGTGGATCAGGCTGGCGAACGCCTGCGGATCCTTGCGCGTGTTGCCGACCCCGCCGGGGAAGAGACAGTCACCGGTGAAGACGTGCGGATGGCCGTGCGGGTCGTCGTAGATCAGCGCGATGGAACCGGGCGTGTGCCCGACCAGGTGGCGCGCGGTGAGCTGTACCTGGCCCACCGTGATGACGTCACCGTCGTCGACGAGGACGTCGGTGGGCACCGGGATGCCGGGGGCGTCGTCGCGGCCGGCATAGGTACGCGCGCCCGTGCCGGCGACGACCTCGGCGAGCGCCCGCCAGTGGTCGCCGTGCTGATGGGTGGTGACGACGGACGCGATGCCGTCGTCACCGATCATCCCCAGAAGTGTCCGCGCCTCGTCGGCGGCATCGATCAGGAGCTGCTCGTCGGTGGCCCGGCAGCGCAGCAGATAGGCGTTGTTGTCCATCGGGCCGACCGCGATCTTGGTGATCATCAGGTCTTTCAGCTCGTGCACGTCCGCCGGCCCGCCGACCTTGACCTCTCCGGAGTACGTCATGACGGCCAGCCTATAGCGGCGCAAGCCCGCGGACGCTGCCGTCCTACAGCGGGGGCAGCTTCGGCAGCGCGCCGCCCCGCACCTCCAGCGCCGCCCCGTCGCGGCGCCCGGCGAGCCAGCCCAGCAGATCGGCCGGCTGTCCGGTGACGGTGATTTCGGCCACCTCCGCCTCGCGGCCGGTGCTCCACGCGCGCGTGCCGTCCGTGATCCGGGTCGCGGGGACGTCTTCGTGTCCGGCGAACCGCTGTGCGAGGAAGCCGGTCTCCCGCTCCAGGAACTCCGCCGGAAGGTGCTCCAGCTCGTACCCGGTCCCGAGGTCGACGTGATGCAGCTCCACCTCCGCCCATCGCCGGAACGGGATCCGGGCCGCCGAGTCGGTGACCCCGTTGCGCAGCTCCACGGTGCGCGTCCAGTCCGCGGGCGTGTCCCCGGCCGCCTGGAAGCGGGCCGCACTCTCCCGCAGGTCGGCGAGGTGGTCCGCCACGGGACGCGGGGCGCCGTGGTCGATGTCGGCGTCGCGCCGCTCGGCGCTCGCGTACATGGGACGCCCCTCCAGGACGTTCACGAGCGCGTCGGCGTTGCGGGCGATGTGGGCGAGTACATGCCCACGGCTCCAGCGGGGAAGCCGTGACGGCAGGGCGAGTGACGCGTTGTCCAGTTCGGCGACCGCGGTGAGGAGCCGGCCGGTCGCGTCACGTACACGGGCCAGGTCATGAGCGTGATCAATCATGGTGCTGACCCTAGTCCCGCCACACCTTCGGGTGAAGGTGAGGAACCTCGCCCGCAAATCGAAAGCACGTGCTATATCGTCGAAGGTGGCGTCGGGCATGCTGGAGGGTCGGGGGTTGTTATGCAACCGGGCAATCCGACCGGCGTTGTCAGTGGCTCCCCCTAGTCTGAGAAAGCTCGGGGGCCCCGCCCCTGTCACTTCTCTAGAAAGGTGCGGACCGGCGTGGCCGACCGTCTCATCGTCCGTGGCGCGCGCGAGCACAACCTGAAAAACGTGTCGCTCGACCTGCCTCGTGACTCGCTCATCGTCTTCACGGGCCTGTCCGGGTCGGGCAAGTCCTCCCTGGCCTTCGACACCATCTTCGCCGAGGGCCAGCGCCGTTACGTGGAGTCGCTCTCCTCGTACGCACGGCAGTTCCTCGGGCAGATGGACAAGCCCGACGTCGACTTCATCGAGGGCCTCTCCCCGGCGGTCTCCATCGACCAGAAGTCGACCTCCCGCAACCCCCGCTCGACGGTCGGCACGATCACCGAGGTCTACGACTACCTGCGTCTGCTCTTCGCGCGCATCGGCAAGCCGCACTGCCCCGAGTGTGGCCGCCCGATCTCGCGCCAGTCGCCGCAGGCGATCGTGGACAGGGTCCTGGAGCTCCCCGAGGGGAGCCGCTTCCAGGTGCTGTCCCCGCTGGTGCGCGAGCGCAAGGGCGAGTTCGTCGATCTCTTCGCCGACCTCCAGACCAAGGGTTACTCCCGCGCGCGCGTCGACGGCCAGACCGTCCAGCTCTCCGAGCCGCCGACCCTGAAGAAGCAGGAGAAGCACACCATCGAGGTGGTCGTGGACCGCCTCACGGTGAAGGACTCCGCCAAGCGCCGCCTCACCGACTCCGTGGAGACGGCCCTCGGTCTGTCCGGCGGCATGGTCGTGCTCGACTTCGTGGACCTCCCCGAGGACGACCCCGAGCGCGAGCGCATGTACTCGGAGCACCTCTACTGTCCGTACGACGACCTCTCCTTCGAGGAGCTGGAGCCCCGCTCCTTCTCCTTCAACTCGCCCTTCGGCGCCTGCCCCGAGTGCACCGGCATCGGCACGCGCATGGAGGTCGACCCCGAGCTGATCGTCCCGGACCCCGACAAGTCCCTGGACGAGGGTGCCATCCACCCCTGGTCGCACGGGCACACCAAGGACTACTTCAGCCGCCTGATCGGCGCTCTCGCGGACGCCCTCGGCTTCCGCACGGACATCCCCTTCGCCGGTCTGCCGCAGCGCGCCAAGAAGGCCCTGCTCCAGGGTCACAGGACCCAGATCGAGGTGCGGTACCGCAACCGGTACGGCCGCGAGCGCGTCTACACGACGCCCTTCGAGGGCGCGGTGCCGTTCGTGAAGCGCCGGCACAGCGAGGCCGAGAGCGACGCCAGCCGCGAGCGCTTCGAGGGCTACATGCGCGAGGTGCCCTGCCCCTCCTGTGAGGGCACGCGCCTTAAGCCGATCGTCCTCGCGGTCACGATCATGGGCAGGTCGATCGCCGAGATCTCCGCGATGTCGATCAGCGACTGCGCCGACTTCCTGGGCGAACTGAAGCTCAGCGCCCGCGACAAGAAGATCGCCGAGCGAGTCCTGAAGGAGGTCAACGAGCGGCTGCGCTTCCTGGTCGACGTCGGCCTGGACTACCTCTCGCTCAACCGCGCGGCCGGCACCCTCTCCGGCGGCGAGGCCCAGCGCATCCGTCTGGCCACCCAGATCGGCTCCGGCCTCGTCGGCGTCCTCTACGTCCTGGACGAGCCCTCCATCGGCCTGCACCAGCGGGACAACCACCGGCTGATCGAGACCCTCGTCCGGCTGCGTGACATGGGCAACACGCTCATCGTCGTCGAGCACGACGAGGACACCATCAAGGTCGCCGACTGGATCGTGGACATCGGTCCCGGCGCCGGCGAGCACGGCGGGAGGGTCGTGCACAGCGGTTCCGTGAAGGAACTGCTCGCCAACACCGAGTCGCAGACCGGCGCGTACCTCTCGGGCCGCAAGTCGATCCCGCTTCCGGACGTGCGCCGCCCGCTCGACCCGTCGCGGCAGCTCACCGTGCACGGTGCCCGCGAGAACAACTTGCAGGACATCGACGTCTCCTTCCCGCTCGGTGTGTTCACGGCCGTCACCGGCGTCTCCGGGTCCGGCAAGTCGACGCTGGTCAACGACATCCTCTACACGCACCTGGCCCGCGAGCTGAACGGCGCCCGGACCGTCCCCGGACGGCACACGCGCGTGGCGGGCGACGACCTGGTCGACAAGGTGGTGCACGTCGACCAGTCGCCGATCGGCCGCACCCCGCGGTCCAACCCGGCGACGTACACGGGTGTCTTCGACCACATCCGCAAGCTGTTCGCCGAGACCACCGAGGCGAAGGTCCGCGGCTACCTGCCGGGGCGCTTCTCCTTCAACGTCAAGGGCGGCCGCTGCGAGAACTGCTCCGGTGACGGCACCATCAAGATCGAGATGAACTTCCTGCCGGACGTCTACGTCCCGTGCGAGGTCTGCCACGGCGCCCGGTACAACCGGGAGACCCTGGAGGTCCACTACAAGGGCAAGTCCATCGCCGAGGTGCTCAACATGCCGATCGAGGAGGCCATGCACTTCTTCGAGGCGGTCCCGGCGATCTCCCGGCACCTGAGGACGCTGAACGACGTCGGTCTCGGCTACGTCCGCCTCGGCCAGTCGGCCACCACCCTCTCCGGTGGTGAGGCGCAGCGCGTCAAGCTCGCCAGCGAACTCCAGAAGCGGTCCACGGGACGCACGGTCTACGTCCTGGACGAGCCGACCACCGGTCTGCACTTCGAGGACATCAGCAAGCTGCTCACGGTGCTCGGCGGGCTGGTCGACAAGGGCAACACGGTCATCGTCATCGAGCACAACCTCGATGTGATCAAGACCGCCGACTGGATCGTGGACATGGGTCCGGAGGGCGGCGCCGGTGGTGGCCTGGTGGTCGCGGAGGGTACGCCGGAGGAGGTCGCCGGGGTTCCGGCCAGCCACACCGGCAAGTTCCTGCGCGAGGTCCTCGGCGCCGACCGCGTCAGCGACGCCGAACCGGTCAAGGCGCCGCGGGCCACGACGGCGCGGAAGACGGCCGCCGCCAAGTCACCGGCGAAGAAGACGGTGACGGTCAAGGCCAACAGCGCTCCGGCCAACAAGACGGCCACGGCCAAAAAGGCGACGCCCGCGAAGAAGGCCGCACGGGCCCGCAAGGCCTGAGCCGGTCCCGGTGTGGGAGGCGGTCGGAAGCGCCTTCCGGCTCCGGCTGACACAACATCAGAAATGCGGCGCCCCGCGGGAACTCCTCGTGGGGCGCTGTTCGTTCTCTCGACAGCCGGCCCGGTTCTGCGGTCCGACAGATCCCCGCACACCGCAGGGCCGGCCGTACCTTGTCAACAGCACAGGGAGAACGGACCGCTCACCACGCGGCCGGCCCGCCCAGCTCGGCCGCGTACGGCGGCTCGGCCCCCGCCCGCGAGCAGGTGACCGCCGCCGCGCGGGCCGCGAAGCGCAGCAGCCGGGCCCAGCCCTCCGTCCCGAGGGCGGCGAGCGCTTCCGGCGTCAGCGCGTCCCGCACGGCCAGTCCGTGCAGCAAGGCCGCGTTCACCGTGTCACCGGCGCCGATGGTGTCCACGACACTGACCTTCTCACCGGGCACGGAATGCTCCCCGCCGTCCTGGGTGAACACGGTCAGGCCGTCGCCGCCCCGGGTGACCACCACGGCCGACGGTCCCGCGGCCAGCCATGCGCGCGGGGTGCCGCCGAGCCACGCGGCATCCTCCTCGGACACCTTCAGCAGCGTCACCGAGGGCAGCCAGCTCTCGAAACGCGTCCGGTAGGCGTCCGCGTCCGGGATCAGCCCCGCCCGGATGTTGGGATCGAGAGCGGTGAAGAGCCCTTGTCCCGCATCGGTACGCATCAGATCCTCATAGGCGCTCGCTCCCGGCTCCAGGGCGAGCGAACAGGTACCGAAGGACACCGCGCGCGTACCGGCGGGCAGAGTCACCGGGCCGGAGAACAGACGGTCGGCGGTGCCGTCGACATAGAAGGAGTAGGCGGCCGAGCCGGCGGTGTCGACCGTCGCCACCGCGAGGGTCGTCGGCTCCGGCCCGCGCTGCACGCCGGACACGTCCACCCCGGCCCGCCGCAGCCCGTCCAGCAGGGCCTCACCGAAGGCGTCGTCCGACACCCGGGAGCAGAAGGCGGTGCGGGAGCCGAGCCGCCCGAGGGCCACGGCGGTGTTGTAGGGGCCACCGCCGAGGGCCGGTTTCAGCACCGCGAGGGCACCGGGGCCCTGCGGTACGAGGTCGATCAGTGCCTCACCGGCAACGACGATCATGAGGTGGTTCCCTCCTTGGCGGACCCGAGTAGTGAGCGGCCCGGTCCCTGCGCCGGCTGAGGCGTGAGCCGGCCCGGTCCCGCCGCCGGCTCCCTGTAGAGGCGGTGCGGACGCAACCGCCCCCCTGCCGCCGACCGATCCTTCCCGGCCTGCGCCTGCGCCTGCGCCTGCGCCTGCGCCTGCGCCTGCGCCTGCGCCTGCGCCTGCGTCTGGGGCCGGCCGAACCGGGACGGTATCTCACCGTCCCATCCCGCGTAAACGGGTGCGTGAGCACCCGCCGCCCCCGGGGTCCGGCGCGCCTCCTTCCCCCGGGTATCGTCGGCCCGCACACCCTTTGACCTGTGGAGACCCAGATGCCCGCCCGCTCCTCGGCAAGCCGCCGTACCGTCCTTCGAGGGGCCGCCGCTGCCCCGGTCGCCGGGCTCGGCCTGGCCGCGTGCTCGGCACCGGGCGGGAGCGGGGCGGCCGCGGCCACGCCGACCGCACCGTTCGATCTCGGTGCCGAGAGTGAGGTCCCGAAGGGCGGCGCCCAGCTCTACCAGGACCACAACGTGGTGGTCAGCCGCGACCGGAACGGCACGCTGAAGGCGTACAGCACGATCTGCACGCACGCCGGGTGCCCCATCAACAAACTGCGGGGGACGACTCTGGTCTGCCCGTGCCACGGCAGCGAGTTCGACGCCCTGACGGGCAAGGTGGTCCAGGCGCCGGCCACCGAGCCCCTGGGCGAACTGTCGGTGAAGGCCGCGAACGGCAGGATCATCGCTGGCCCGGCGGCCTGACGAAGGGCCGCCCGGAGCCGCCAGGGCCGGCCGGAAGCCGTCCACCGGCGTTCGGGAGTGACGCGGCCCGGGCGCCCGGTCCCAGACCTCCGCCCAGAGCCAGGAAAGCCGCTCGTTCGGAGCCGTCCGCCGGTCGCCCGGAGGGACGGGGCCCGGTCGGCCCGGCTCCAGATCGCGCGCCCGGAGTGAGGAAGGCCGCTCGCCCGGAGCCGTCCGCCGGTCACCCGGAGCGGTCGAAGGCGCGCCGCCCGGGCCCACGAAGCCCGCTCACCCGGCTCCAGCCGCTCGCCCGCCCTCGGCCCGCCCGCCCGGAACCGCTCAGGCCGGCGGTCCCCCCCTGTAGATGCCCGGCCCCCCGGAGCCGCCCGGACCGCCCCTCGCAGCCGCCACTCCGTCAACCCGTCAACCCGTCAACCCGTCAACCCGTCCCCCCATCGCGCAACGCTGCCGAGCATGCAGCACACCGGCCCCGGTCGCCCTCGGCGCGGCGGCCCGTCGGATGGTTCCGGGCACGAGGGGTACGGGCGGGGAGGATGCCGTCACTCCCACTCCCAGGCGATCCCCACGATGCCCGGCCGGATGCGCGGTTCGACCACGTGGGCACAGTGGTGCAGGCCGGTCACGGCGAGTTCCTGCCGGCCGCTGCGCGGAGCCGCCGGCGAGTGCTGGGCGAAGCGGTGGCAGCGCACCGGCAGGGCGGCCGGGTCGAAGCGCACCTGGAGCGCGTACTGACCGCCGGGGGAGCCGAACCGCTGGAGGTGCTCGCGGGCGGCCCCGGCCGTGCCGTCCTCGACGGCGTACCGGAAGAGGAACGTGTCGCCGGAGCGCAGGCGGGTGTCGAACAACAGCTCTGCCACCAGCACGCCGGTGTCCTGGTCGCAGCGGAGGCGCCCGGTGCGGCAGTTCTCCAGGGCGCGCACGGTCATCCGGCGCGGATCGCAGCCCCGGTCGCCGTGGTGGACGGCGACGAAGCGGTCGACGCCGTCGCGGTGGGCCCGCACGATGTGGTGGGCCTCGCGGCCGGCCAGCTCGCGCCGGGCGCCGATCCGGACGCATTCGTGGTGGCCGAGGGTGTGCAGGCCGCCGTCCATGGACCAGCCCAGGTCGGCCGTGAGCCGGTCCAGGACGTCCGAGGCCTCGACCAGGGAACGGTAGGTGCGGCCCCCCGGGCCGCCGGCCGTCGTGCGCTCGTCGGCCTCGGCGAGCAGCCGGATCAGTGACTCGTCCGGGAGCTGGAGTATCTCCTCCAGCGCTCGTACGGCGCGCAGCGACTCCGGGCGCTGCGGGCGGCGGGCGCCCTGCTGCCAGTAGCTCAGGCTGGTCACGCCCACCGTGACCCCGCGGCGTGACAGGTGGTGCTGCACGCGCTGGAGCGGCAGTCCGCGTGCGGCGATCGCGGCGCGCAGCGCCACGTGGAAGGGGCCGCCGCGCAGGGCCGTGTCGAGTTCCGCGGTGGGGACGTCCGCGTGCTCTGTGGCATGCCGCATGCCGAGGGGCCTTTCTGTGAGGTGTCACTCCGGCTGGTCAGACCGTCCGTGCGAGTCCGCGGGCCACCCCCGTGGGCGCCACGGACGCCCGTGGCCGGACTCCGCGGCGTCCGTGTGCATGCGTGCACGGCCCCGAGTTCCCCCGCATTGAAGCGTGTTGACCAGAACCCGACAACACCTGGCGTCCGGCCGATGCCGGCGACTGGCCGGACGTCACCGTCTCGCGGCCGGGTGCGGGTGGGTGCGGCGGGGGAGAGGGCGCGGTGGGAGCGCCGGTCGGGCGCCGGTCAGGAGGGCCGGTGGACAGGCGGGCGGACATCGCGGCGCGGGAGCCGCCGACGCACTCCCGGGGCGCCGGACGGGGCCGGGCGTTGTCCACAGGCGCGACGCGGTGTCGGCGCTCGCCAGTAGGGTGTGAGACATGGCCGATCCCTCCAGCTACCGCCCCAGGCCGGGAGACATCCCGGACTCTCCCGGGGTGTACAGGTTCCGTGACGAGCACCGCCGGGTGATCTACGTCGGGAAGGCGAAGAGCCTGCGCCAGCGCCTGGCGAACTACTTCCAGGACCTGGTGAACCTGCACCCGCGCACCCGGACGATGGTGACCACCGCCGCGTCCGTGGAGTGGACCGTGGTGTCCACGGAGGTGGAGGCGCTCCAGCTGGAGTACTCCTGGATCAAGGAGTACGACCCCCGGTTCAACGTCAAGTACCGCGACGACAAGAGCTACCCGTACCTCGCGGTGACGATGAACGAACAGTTCCCGCGCGTGCAGGTGATGCGCGGTCACAAGAAGAAGGGCGTCCGGTATTTCGGGCCGTACGCGCACGCATGGGCGATCCGGGACACCGTCGACCTGCTGCTGCGGGTCTTCCCGGTGCGCACCTGCTCGGCCGGTGTCTTCAAGAACGCCGCCCGTACCGGCCGCCCCTGCCTGCTCGGCTACATCGACAAGTGCTCCGCCCCCTGTGTCGGCCGGATCACCCCCGAGGAGCACTGGGACCTGGCCGACGAGTTCTGTGACTTCATGACCGGCCGCACCGGCACCTACCTCCGCCGCCTGGAGAAGCAGATGACGGAGGCGGCCGAGGAGATGGAGTACGAACGGGCGGCCCGCCTGCGCGACGACATAGGGGCCCTGAAGAAGGCCATGGAGAAGAACGCGGTCGTGCTCGCCGACGCGACCGACGCCGACCTCATCGCCGTCGCCGAGGACGAGCTGGAGGCGGCCGTCCAGATCTTCCACGTCCGCGGCGGCCGGGTCCGCGGCCAGCGTGGCTGGGTGACCGACAAGGTCGAGGAGGTCACCACCGGCGCCTTGGTCGAGCACGCCCTCCAGCAGCTGTACGGCGAGGAGACCGGGGATGCGGTCCCCAAGGAGGTGCTGGTCCCGGCCCTGCCCGAGCCGGTCGAGCCGGTCCAGGAGTGGCTGGCCGCCCGCCGCGGCTCGAACGTCTCGCTGCGCATCCCGCAGCGCGGCGACAAGAAGGCGCTCATGGAGACCGTGCAGCGCAACGCCCAGCAGTCCCTCGCCCTGCACAAGACGAAACGCGCCTCCGACCTGACCACCCGCTCGCGCGCGCTGGAGGAGATCGCCGGGGCCCTCGACCTGGACAGCGCCCCGCTGCGGATCGAGTGCTACGACATCTCGCACCTCCAGGGCGACGACGTGGTGGCCTCCATGGTCGTCTTCG
This sequence comes from Streptomyces sp. NPDC006309, assembly GCF_040613095.1. NCBI lineage: Bacteria > Bacillati > Actinomycetota > Actinomycetes > Kitasatosporales > Streptomycetaceae > Streptomyces > Streptomyces sp. NPDC006309. The sequence goes on from NZ_JBEXRO010000009.1 coordinate 224,978, forward strand.
AGGACGGCCTCCAGCGCAAGAACGAGTACCGCCGCTTCCAGATCAAGGGCTTCGCCGGCCAGGACGACGTCCGCTCCATGCACGAGGTGATCACCCGGCGCTTCAGGCGCTACCTGGCCGAGAAGGAGAGGACGGGGGAGTGGGCCGACGGCGCCGGCACCGAGGAGGTGCTCACCGACGGCGACGGCGCGCTCACCGGCACGGAAGTGGTCACGGACTCCCTTAAGGACGACGACGGGCGTCCCAGGAAGTTCGCGTACCCGCCGCAGCTGGTCGTCGTCGACGGCGGTCAGCCGCAGGTCGCGGCGGCCCGCCGCGCCCTGGACGAGCTGGGCATCGACGACATCGCGGTCTGCGGTCTCGCCAAGCGTCTGGAAGAGGTCTGGGTGCCCGGCGAGGACGACCCGGTGGTCCTGCCCCGCACCAGCGAGGGCCTCTACCTGCTCCAGCGGGTCCGTGACGAGGCCCACCGGTTCGCGATCACCTACCAGCGGACCAAGCGGGCCAAACGCTTCCGGGCCGGCCCGCTGGACGACGTGCCCGGGCTCGGCGAGACCCGCAAGCAGGCGCTCATCAAGCATTTCGGCTCGGTGAAGAAGCTGCGGTCCGCCACCATCGAGCAGATCCAGGAAGTGCCCGGGATAGGCCGGAAGACGGCCGAGACCATCGCCGTGGCCCTCGCCCGGGCGGCTCCGGCCGCACCCGCCGTGAACACGGCGACCGGAGAGATTATTGAGGACGAGGAACCCGGCACGACGGGGGGTTCCTCGGGGGAGCCCGTGACCACGGGTCCCCCGGACGGACGACGGGGGCAGGAGACATGACCGAGCACGACGCACAGCCCACAGAGCACGACGCACAGCCCACAGAGCACGACGCACAGCCCACAGAGCACGACGCACAGCCCACAGCGCGGCGGGAACAGGCGCACGGCGACACGGGCGACGATGTCGTCCGGCAGGACGCCGGCCAGGGAGCGGGCGAGGACAACGGAGCACAGGTGAGTACGGGCAGCGAGACAGCCGGGGCCCCCGAGGCGGCCATCCCCGAGCTGGTGATCATCTCCGGCATGTCCGGAGCGGGCAGATCCACGGCCGCGAAGTGTCTGGAGGATCTCGGCTGGTTCGTCGTGGACAACCTCCCGCCCGCGCTCATCCCCACCATGGTGGAGCTGGGCGCCCGGTCCCAGGGCAACGTCGCGCGGATCGCGGTCGTCGTGGACGTCCGCGGCCGGCGCTTCTTCGACAACCTGCGCGAGTCGCTGGCCGACCTGGACACCCGGGGCGTCACCCGCAGGATCGTCTTCCTGGAGTCCTCCGACGAGGCACTCGTGCGCCGCTTCGAGTCGGTGCGCCGGCCGCACCCCCTCCAGGGCGACGGCCGCATCGTGGACGGCATCGCCGCCGAGCGGGAGCTGCTGCGCGAACTGCGCGGCGACGCCGATCTGGTGATCGACACCTCCAGCCTGAACGTCCACGAGCTGCGGGCCAAGATGGACGCCCAGTTCGCCGGCGAGGAGGAGCCCGAGCTGCGGGCCACCGTGATGTCCTTCGGCTTCAAGTACGGCCTGCCGGTCGACGCCGACCTGGTCGCGGACATGCGGTTCCTGCCGAACCCGCACTGGGTCCCGGAGCTGCGCCCGTACACCGGCGTCAACGAGGAGGTCGCCGCCTACGTCTTCAACCAGCCCGGCGCGAAGGAGTTCCTCGACCGGTACGCCGAGCTGCTGCGGCTCATCGCGGCCGGCTACCGCCGCGAGGGCAAGCGGTACGTGACCATCGCCATCGGTTGTACCGGCGGCAAGCACCGCTCGGTCGCGATGTCGGAGAAGCTCGCCGCGCGGCTCGCGGCCGAGGGCGTGGAGACGGTGGTCGTACACCGGGACATGGGACGGGAATGACGGAACGTACACCGCGGCTGGGCAGGCTGCGCCGGATGGTGCCCGAGGCCCGTGCCGGCCGCCCGGCCGAGGTCCGCGGGGCCCGGGCCCGGCGGCGCGGCGCCCAGCCCAAGGTGGTCGCCCTCGGCGGCGGCATGGGCCTGTCCGCGTCGCTCGCGGCGCTGCGCCGGATCACCGGCGATCTCACCGCCGTCGTCACCGTGGCCGACGACGGCGGTTCCAGCGGCCGGCTCCGGGACGAGCTGGGTGTGCTGCCGCCCGGCGACCTGCGCAAGGCGCTGGCCGCGCTGTGCGGGGACGACGACTGGGGGCAGACCTGGTCCCGGGTCATCCAGCACCGCTTCCACTCCAAGGGCGACCTGCACGACCACGCGGTCGGCAACCTGCTGATCGTGGCCCTGTGGGAGCAGCTCGGTGACCATGTCCAGGCGCTGGACCTGGTCGGCAGGCTGCTCGGGGCGCACGGGCGGGTCCTGCCCATGTCGGCCGTGCCGCTGGAACTCCAGGCCCTGGTCAGAGGGCACGACCCGGAGCGGCCGGACGACGTGGACACCGTCCGCGGGCAGGCGACCGTGGCCCTCACGCCCGGCGAGGTGCAGTCGGTGCACGTGGTGCCGCACGACCCGCCGGCCGTGCCGGAGGCCGTCGCGGCGGTCCTGGACGCGGACTGGGTGGTCCTCGGCCCCGGCTCGTGGTTCTCCTCGGTGATCCCGCACCTGCTCGTCCCCGAGCTGCTCGACGCCCTCACCGAGACCAAGGCCCGCCGTGTGCTCTCCCTGAACCTCGTGCCGCAGCCGGGAGAAACCGAAGGCTTCTCACCGCAGCGTCATTTGGAGGTTTTGGGGCGACACGCCCCTAAACTCGCCCTGGACGTGGTGCTGGCCGACGAGGCCGCCGTGCCCGACCGCGACTTGCTCACCGAGGCCGCCAAGCGGCTGGGAGCCGCGGTCGAGCTGGCGCCGGTGGCCCGGACCGACGGAACGCCCCGGCACGACCCGGAGCTGTTGGCCGCCGCGTACGACCGTATTTTTCGGATGCATGGAAGGATCGGCCCATGGCGATGACGGCAGCGGTGAAGGACGAGATCTCCCGGCTCCCCGTCACCCGGACCTGCTGCAGGAAGGCAGAGGTCTCCGCCGTTCTGCGGTTCGCCGGCGGCCTCCATCTGGTGAGCGGGCGCATCGTGATCGAGGCGGAGCTGGACACCGCGATGGCGGCGCGCCGGCTCAAGCGGGACATCCTGGAGATCTTCGGCCACAGTTCCGAACTGATCGTGATGGCGCCCGGCGGGCTGCGCCGCGGCTCGCGGTACGTGGTGCGCGTGGTCGCGGGCGGGGACCAGCTGGCCCGCCAGACGGGGCTCGTGGACGGCCGGGGCCGCCCGATCCGCGGACTGCCCCCGCAGGTGGTCTCCGGGGCCACCTGCGACGCGGAGGCGGCCTGGCGCGGGGCCTTCCTGGCGCACGGTTCGCTGACCGAACCCGGCCGCTCCTCCTCCCTGGAGGTGACCTGCCCGGGTCCGGAGGCCGCGCTCGCGCTGGTCGGCGCGGCCCGCAGACTGTCGATCGCCGCGAAGGCCCGGGAGGTGCGCGGCGTGGACCGGGTGGTCGTCCGGGACGGTGACGCGATCGGCGCCCTCCTCACCCGTCTGGGCGCCCACGAGTCGGTGCTGGCTTGGGAGGAGCGCCGGATGCGCCGGGAGGTGCGGGCCACCGCCAACCGGCTCGCCAACTTCGACGACGCCAATCTGCGCCGTTCGGCCCGCGCCGCGGTGGCCGCCGGGGCCCGGGTACAGCGCGCCCTGGAGATCCTCGGGGACGAGGTGCCGGAGCACCTCGCCGCCGCCGGACGGCTGCGCATGGAGCACAAGCAGGCCTCCCTGGAGGAGCTGGGCGCGCTCGCCGACCCGCCCCTGACTAAGGACGCGGTCGCGGGCCGCATCCGCCGCCTGCTGGCGATGGCCGACAAGCGCGCCTCCGACCTGGGCATCCCGGGCACGGACGCCAACCTCAGCGAGGAGCTGGCGGACAACCTGGTCGGCTGACGTCACGTCATGTTCCGGGTGCCGGGGCCCGGTTCGGGCCCCGGCACCGGCCGTTCCGGGCCGGCGCCGCCTCCCTCGGCGTGTCCGTGAAGCGCTCTTGACTCGATCAAGGAGTGACACGAGCCTGGCAGCTTGTTCGCCGCTGTGGCGGACCACCGTTGGGGGGGTTCATGAGACACCGAGCGAGATCGATCCTCGCTGTCGGCGCGCTTCTGATCGGCGGAGCGAGCCTCGCGCCCATCGCCCAGGCACAGAGCGGACATCCGGCGGCACCCCGGCCGGACGAGATCAGGGTCTTCCGCGCCGACGTCACCCGGCAGCAGGTGCCCCTGCTGCTGGAAGCGGGCCAGGACGGCCGCGAACTCGGTGAGCAGGTGACCGGGGAGGGCCGGACCGAGGTCGAGGTCTATCTCACCGGCAGGCAGGCCGCGCGGCTGCGGAAACAGGGCGTCGACCTGACCGAGCACACCCTGTCCGCCCGGACGCAGGCACGCGTCGAGGACGCCGCGCAGGGTGTGTTCCGTCCCTACAGCGGCAGTGGCGGGCTCCGGGAGGAGATCCTGCGCACCGCCCGGGACCACCCCTTCCTCGCCAAGGTGGAGTCCATCGGCAGGACCGTCGACGGCCAGGACATCCTCGCGCTCAAACTCACCAGGAACGCCAAGACGTCGCGGGACGGCTCCAAGCCGTCGGTGCTGTACATGTCCAACCAGCACGCGCGTGAGTGGATCACCCCGGAGATGACCCGGCGTCTGATGCACTACTACCTGGACCACTACACGAACGACCGGCGGGTCAAGAGAATCGTCGACTCGACGGAGCTGTGGTTCGTCCTGTCGGCCAACCCGGACGGCTACGACTACACCTTCCGGGACGCCGGCACCCGCCTGTGGCGCAAGAACCTGCGGGACGTCAACGGCGACGGCGTCATCAGCACGGGTGACGGCGTCGACCTCAACCGCAACTTCCCGTACAAGTGGGGCTACGACGACGAGGGTTCGTCGCCCGACCCGACCAGCCAGACCTACCGCGGCGCGAGCCCCGCGTCCGAGCCCGAGACCCGGGCGCTGGACGCCTTCGAGAAGCGCGTCGGCTTCCGGTACGCCATCAACTACCACTCCGCCGCGGAACTCCTCCTCTACGGAGTCGGCTGGCAGGTGGCCACCCCCACGCCCGACGACGTCCTCTACCGGGCTCTGGCCGGCACCCCCGACAACCCGGCGATTCCCGGGTACCGTTCGCAGGTCTCCTCGGAGCTGTACACCACCAACGGCGAGGCGGACGGCCACGCGTCGAACGTCAACGGGATGGCGATGTTCACCCCGGAGATGTCGACCTGCCAGACCGCCTCGGACGTCGATCCCGACGACGCCTGGAAGGCCCAGGACTGCCGGTCGGTCTTCAACTTCCCGGACGACGAGAAGCTGATCCGGCAGGAGTTCGAGAAGAACGTCCCCTTCGCGCTCTCCGTCGCCGAGACCGCCGTGCACCCCGACAGGCCGGTCTCCTCGGTCGGCCTGAGCGCCGCCGACTTCACCCCGGCCGCGTTCTCCACGTCGTACTCCCGGGGCGCGGACCAGGAGGTCTCGGCCGTCGTCCGCAAGGCGGTCCGGGACAAGGAGCTGAAGTACCGCGTCAACGGCGGCCGTACGCTCGACCAGGCGCTGCGGCCCTGGAAGGGCGGGCAGACCTACGGCGGCGAGGACGACCTCTACTTCGACGAGTACCGGGCCAGGGTGCGGGACGGCGAGCCGGGCGACAGGGTCGAGGTGTGGTTCACCGGCGAGACCGGGGACGGCAGGAAGATCTCCAGCTCCCACTTCACCTACACCGTCGCCGAGCGGCCGAAGGCGGACACCCTCGTCGTCGCCGAGGAGGGGACGGCCGCCGCGCAGGCACGGACGTACGTGGACGCGCTGAAGGCGGCCGGCCACAGGGCGATCGTGTGGGACGTGGCCACGCAGGGCGCCCCGGACGCGCTCGGCGTGCTGCGGCACTTCCGGACGGTCGTGCACTACTCGGGGGCGAAGGGCCCGGCCAACCCCACCCAGCTCCAGCTGCGCGCCTACCTCAACGAGGGCGGCAAGCTGATCGAGGCCGGTGAACTGGCCGGCGGCAGCGTCGACCTCGGCGGCGGCACCCTGTCGGACGACTTCAGCCAGTACTACCTGGGGGCCTACAGCCGTACGTCGACCAAGGGGGCCACCGGCTTCACCGGATCCGGCGCGCTGGACGGTGTCACCGGCACCCTCGGCGACGCGCCCGGGAACCCGCTGGACGGGGCGGGTACCTACGGCGTCACCTCCGACGAGCTGCCGGTCTCCACGTATCCCCAGTTCAAGAGCGCGGGCGCGGGAACGTTCCCCGGGACGGCCAACCCGTACGGGCCGTACGCGGGTGCCGCCATGGCCGCGGCGGTGCACACCGACGACGCCTACAAGCGTCTCACCCGCACCGTCGACCTCACCGGTGTCGGCGCCGCCGACAAGCCGGCCCTGAGCATGCGGCTGCTGTGGGACACCGAGCCCGGCTACGACCACGCGGTGGTCGAGGCGCACACCGCGGGCGCCGCCGACTGGACGACCCTGCCGGAGGCCGGCGGGGCCACGAGCACGGCCGTGCCGGCCGACTGCGGGGACGGCTTCCTGATCGGCGAGCACCCGTGGCTGAAGCACTACCTGACGCTCACCGGCAACACCTGCACGGCGGGCGGCAACACCGGTGCCTGGAACAGCCTCACCGGCAGCTCCGGTGGCTGGCGGCAGGTGAGTTTCGACCTGAGCGGCTACGCCGGGAGATCCGTGGAGGTGTCGGTCGCCTACATCACCGACCCCGGCAGCGGCGGTCACGGTGTCCTGGCCGACGACGCCTCGCTGGTGGTGGGCGGCACGGCGAGGGAGACGGAGGGCTTCGAGTCGTCCCTGGGCGCCTGGCGGGCGGCCGGACCGCCCGCGGGCAGTCCGGCGGTGCTCAAGGACTGGGCGCGCACCGGGGCGCTGTTCCGGACGTACGGAGCGGTCGCCACGGACGACACCGTGCTGCTCGGTTTCGGCCTCGAACAGGTGGCGTCGGCGGCCGACCGGGCGGCTCTGCTGAGGAAGGCGTTCGACTCGCTCGACAGGTGAGCGGTCCCCCCTCTCAACGGTGCGCGATCGGGGTGTTCATCAAGTGAGCCGACCCGCTCACGAACGAGTGACAACGGCGCCGAAAGTGCCCCGCATTTCGTCGCACATACGGATGAATCCATTGCCGATCCGAGGCGGTCCGTACCTCTACTGACCAGTACGGACCGCCTGCCCGTGTATGCGCCATCTCGATGTCACCCCGGGGCCCGCAGAGAGGTAGGGTCGGTGGTGGTCGGGGACATCCCAAACAGAGCTCGCCGGCACCGCATGGCCGGCGTACCAACGAGGAGATCGGTTCGTGACGATCCGCGTAGGCATCAACGGCTTCGGCCGTATCGGGCGTAACTACTTCCGCGCACTGCTGGAGCAGGGCGCAGACATCGAGGTCGTGGCTGTCAACGACCTGGGTGACACCGCGACCACCGCCCACCTGCTCAAGTACGACACGATCCTGGGCCGCCTCAAGCAGGAGGTCTCCCACACCGCCGACACGATCACGGTCGACGGTCACACCATCAAGGTGCTCTCCGAGCGCAACCCCTCGGACATCCCGTGGGGCGAGCTGGGCGTCGACATCGTCATCGAGTCGACCGGCATCTTCACCAAGAAGGACGACGCCGCCAAGCACATCGCCGGCGGCGCCAAGAAGGTCCTCATCTCGGCTCCGGCCAAGGACGAGGACATCACGATCGTGATGGGCGTCAACCAGGACAAGTACGACCCGGCGAGCCACCACGTCATCTCCAACGCCTCCTGCACCACCAACTGTGTGGCGCCGATGGCCAAGGTCCTCGACGAGAACTTCGGCATCGTCCGGGGCCTGATGACGACGGTGCACGCGTACACGAACGACCAGCGCATCCTTGACTTCCCGCACAAGGACCTGCGCCGCGCCCGTGCCGCCGCCGAGAACATCATCCCCACCACCACCGGCGCCGCCAAGGCCACCGCCCTGGTGCTGCCGCAGCTCAAGGGCAAGCTGGACGGCATGGCCATGCGCGTCCCGGTCCCGACCGGCTCGGTCACCGACCTCGTCGTGGAACTCAGCCGCGAGGTCACCAAGGAAGAGGTCAACGCCGCCTTCCAGAAGGCCGCCGAGGGCGAGCTGAAGGGCCTCATCGACTACACCGAGGACCCGATCGTCTCCTCGGACATCGTCAACGCCCCGGCGTCCTGCACGTTCGACTCCTCCCTGACCATGGTCCAGGAGGGCAACAGCGTGAAGGTCATCGGCTGGTACGACAACGAGTGGGGCTACTCCAACCGCCTCGTGGACCTCACGGTCTTCGTCGGCAACCAGCTCTGATCGCAGCACAGCAGGACCCCGCAGTGGGCGCAGGGCCCGGGCAGCGCACCGCCGCGCTGCCCGGGCCCTGTCCCGCGTACTGACCACGTCCTCTTACGATCAGGTGCACCACGAGCCCTCCTCAGGAGTCCACTCAATGAAGACGATCGACGAACTTCTCGCCGACGGCGTACGCGGCAAGCGGGTCTTCGTCCGCGCCGACCTCAACGTGCCGCTCGCCGACGGGACGATCACCGACGACGGCCGCATCCGCGCCGTCCTGCCCACCGTCAAGGCCCTCGCCGACGCGGGCGCCAAGGTGGTCGTCGCCTCCCACCTGGGCCGCCCCAAGGGCGCCCCGGACCCCGCCTTCTCCCTCGCGCCGGCCGCCTCCCGCCTGGGTGAACTCCTCGGCTCCGACGTGGCCTTCGCGACCGACACCGTCGGCCCGTCGGCCCAGGACACGGTCGCCGGGCTCACCGACGGCCAGGTCGCCGTCCTGGAGAACCTGCGCTTCAACCCCGGCGAGACCGCCAAGGACGACACCGAGCGCGGCGCCTTCGCCGACCGGCTCGCCGCCCTCGCGGACGTCTACGTCGGTGACGGCTTCGGCGCCGTGCACCGGGGACACGCCTCCGTCTACGACCTCCCGGCCCGCCTGCCGCACTACGCCGGCTACCTCATCGCCACCGAGGTCGGCGTCCTGAGGAAGCTCACCGACGACGTCAAGCGCCCCTACGTCGTCGCGCTCGGCGGCGCCAAGGTCTCCGACAAGCTCGCCGTCATCGACCAGCTGCTCGGCAAGGCCGACCGCATCCTCGTCGGCGGCGGCATGGCCTACACCTTCCTCAAGGCCAAGGGCTACGAGGTCGGCATCTCCCTGCTCCAGGAGGACCAGGTCCCGGTCGTCCAGGAGTACATGCGGCGCGCCGAGGAGCAGGGCGTGGAGCTGGTGCTCCCCGTCGACGTCGTGGTCGCGCGGGAGTTCCCGGACCTGAAGGCCAAGGCCCCGACCGAGCACACCGTGGTCGACGCGGACAGGATCCCCGCCGACCAGGAGGGCCTGGACATCGGGCCGAGGACCCGGGAGCTGTACGCCCGGAAGCTCGCCGACGCCGAGACCGTGTTCTGGAACGGTCCGATGGGCGTCTTCGAGCACCCCGACTACGCCGAGGGCACCAAGGCGGTCGCCCAGGCCCTCGTCGGCGCCGGCGGCTTCACCGTCGTCGGCGGCGGCGACTCCGCCGCCGCCGTGCGTACGCTCGGCTTCGACGAGAACGCATTCGGCCACATCTCGACCGGTGGCGGCGCCTCCCTCGAATACCTCGAGGGCAAGACGCTCCCCGGCCTCGCCGCACTGGAGGACTGACCCTTGAGCACCCGCACGCCGATCATGGCGGGCAACTGGAAGATGAACCTCAACCACCTCGAGGCCATCGCGCACGTCCAGAAGCTCGCCTTCGCCCTGGCCGACAAGGACTACGAGGCCGTCGAGGTCGCCGTCCTGCCGCCGTTCACCGACCTGCGCTCCGTGCAGACCCTGGTCGACGGCGACAAGCTCCGGATCAAGTACGGCGCCCAGGACATCTCGCAGCACGACTCCGGTGCCTACACCGGCGAGATCTCCGGCCCGATGCTGGCCAAGCTGAAGTGCACCTTCGTGGTGATCGGCCACTCCGAGCGCCGCCAGTACCACAACGAGACCGACGAGCTGGTCAACGCCAAGGTCAAGGCCGCCTACAAGCACGGCCTGACCCCGATCCTGTGCGTCGGCGAGGAGCTGGACGTCCGCGAGGCCGGCGACCACGTCGCCCACACCCTCGCCCAGGTCGACGGCGGCCTGAAGGACCTGCCGGCCGAGCAGGCCGAGACCGTCGTGATCGCCTACGAACCCGTGTGGGCCATCGGCACCGGCAAGGTCTGCGGCGCCGAGGACGCGCAGGAGGTCTGCGCCGCCATCCGCGCCCGGCTCGCCGAGCTGTACTCGCAGGACGTGGCCGACAAGATCCGCATCCAGTACGGCGGCTCCGTGAAGTCGGGCAACGTCGCCGAGATCATGGCGCAGGCCGACATCGACGGCGCCCTGGTCGGCGGCGCCTCGCTGGACGCCGACGAGTTCGTCAGGATCGTGCGGTTCCGCGACCAGTGACGCGGCCATGAGTAGGCGGTAGCGGCAATACGTCGTACCCTTGCGGGGCCGAAACTGTCACGGGAGCCGCCAGCCCCCGTGGGAGCGTCGGCCCCGTCGTCCATCAGAATCCGAGGAAGTTGGTCCAGCCGTGGTTTTGGGGTTCTCGATCGCCCTGATCGTCTTCAGCCTGCTGCTGATGCTGCTGGTGCTGATGCACAAGGGGAAGGGCGGCGGCCTCTCCGACATGTTCGGCGGCGGCATGCAGTCCTCCGTCGGCGGTTCCTCGGTCGCCGAGCGCAACCTCGACCGGATCACCATCGTGATCGCTCTGCTGTGGTTCGCGTGCATCATCGTCCTCGGCATGCTGATGAAGTCGAACAGTTGACGGCCAACAGCGCATTCCGCCCGTTCCGCACGTAAAGCCCCATGTTCGGTACGCGATCCTGAGCGCGGCCTATCATGGGGCTTGCGTCTGGATGTGGGGGCCGGTAACTCCAATCACTGGACGCGCGTTGGGCCTTACGTAGACTGAGGCGCTCGCGGCGAAGCGAAACGTCGACTCGCTTCGCGGCACCATTACGCAGGGAGTTACGACCGTGGCAAGTGGCAACGCGATCCGAGGAAGCCGGGTCGGGGCGGGGCCGATGGGCGAGGCCGAGCGCGGCGAGTCCGCGCCGCGTCTGCGCATCTCCTTCTGGTGCTCCAACGGGCATGAGACGCAGCCGAGCTTCGCCAGCGACGCGCAGGTTCCCGAGACCTGGGACTGCCCACGCTGCGGCTTCCCGGCCGGCCAGGACCGGGACAACCCGCCGGACCCGCCGCGCACCGAGCCGTACAAGACGCATCTCGCGTACGTACGGGAGCGGCGCAGCGACGCGGACGGCGAGGCGATCCTCGCCGAGGCGCTCGCCAAACTGCGGGGCGAGATCTAGCGAGACCGACCGGCCGGGTACCCACGGTGCCTGGCCGGAGCCGTGTGCGGCGCGCCGTACCGGCCTGCCGTCCTCGTGCCGGCCCACGTCCCATGCTGATCAACTAGGTTGGACGGCTGGGACAGGCACGACGGAAGGCGGAGGTCGGAAATGAACGCAGACGGCCGTACGAGGCTCAACCGGACGCCCGAGTGGACGGCGCTGGCCGATCACCATGCCCGCAGTCGACAGCGTCTGCGCGAGTTGTTCGCGTCGGATCCCGGTCGTGCGGAGCGGTACACGCTTCAGGTCGGTGATCTGCACATCGATTACAGCAAGCATCTGG